>JADYYZ010000023.1 GCA_020853405.1 Acetobacteraceae bacterium | reverse complement strand
TTCGGCCAGGCCACGATCATCGAGGAGGCGGTCGGCGCCGCCGCGGGCGAGGCCGACCTGTTCGAGGAATCACTGACCGGCCAGAACAACGCGCTCGATGCTCCCTATCATCGGCTGGCCGCCAACCAGGCGATGAACCCGGCCGAGGTGGCAATCCAGGTGCGGCGCGTGCGGGTGACCACGCTCGATGCGGTGGCAGCCGAGCTCGGCCGCCTTCCCGACCTCGTGAAGATCGATGTCGAGGGGCACGAACTCGCCGTGCTGCGTGGCGCCCAGCAGGTGCTGGAGCGCGCGCGGCCGGTGCTGATGGTCGAGGTCACGCAGGATTCGGCGGCGATCGGCGCCCTGCTGGACCGGCTCGGCTACCGGCTGTTCCAGGTGCAGGCCGATCGGATCGCGCCGCTTTCTCCGGGTTCGGCCATGAATTTCAATGTCTTCGCCCTGCCGCCAGGGCGCGCGGCAGCCACGCTGCGGGCAGCTGGGGACGCGCCGTGCGATCTGCTCTAGAAACCGCTTCATGCAACGGCTGGCTGCCCCGCGCGGACTGACGCGGTTTCAGATCGCGCTCGCGGTCGATCTCGCGATGGCGGCGATCTCGCTGCCGCTGGCGCTGGCGCTGACCGACCCGCTGCTGATCGCACGCGCACCGTTCGGCATCGTCGCCGTGATCGGCCTCGGCTTCGCGCTGGTGGCGCTGGTGCCGCTGCTGCTCTTGCGCGTGCCCTGGCGGTCGTGGCGCTATTTCGGCTCCGAGGACGGGTTGCGGATTGCGCTTGCCGCTGCGATCGCCTGTGCCGCGCATGCAGGGCTGAACCTGCTGGCGGGCGGCTGGCGGCCGTTCTCGCCGATGGCGCCGGCGGTGCAGGCGATCGTGCTGACGCTGTTGTGGATTTCACCCCGGCTCGCCTGGCGGCGCTTCCGCAACCGCGGCGGCACGCTGGCCATGGCGGCACCGGAACGGCTGCTGCTGGCGGGCGCCGACGATGGCGCCGACCTGTTCCTGCGGGCGATCGCGAGCGACCCGCGCGTTGCGTTCGAGGTGGTGGGCCTGCTCGCCAACGATCCCAAGGCGCGCGGCCGGCTGATCCATGACCGGCCGGTGCTGGGCACCCTGGCCGATGCCAAGGAGGTGCTGGAGGACCTTGCCGCGGGCGGCCAGCGGCCGGCAGCGATCGTGGTCACCAGCCCCGCGATCGACGGCGCGCGGATGGCCCGGCTGCTCGACGCCGCCGAGGCAGCGGGCGTCGCGGTGCGGCGGATGCCGCGGCTCACCCATCTCGACCTTGCCGCGCACCCCGGCGCCGGTACGTTGCCCTCAGCCGGTTCGGGGCCAGCCCAGGACGGGCGGCTCGAACTCCGCCCGATCGCCATCGAGGACCTTCTGAACCGCCCGCCCGTCGATCTCGACCGCGAGGCGATGGCCCGCCTGGTCTCCGGCCGGCGCGTGCTGGTCACCGGCGCCGGCGGCACCATCGGCGGCGAGCTGGCACGCCAGATCGCGAGCTTCGGGCCGGCCAGCCTGACGCTGGTCGAGGTCTCGGAATTCGCGCTCTACGAGATCGACCTCGCGATCCGGGAAGGCCACCCCGACCTGCCGCGCGAGGCGGTGCTGGCCGACATCCGCGATCGCGAGCGGATGCTTAGGGTGATGGCGGCGGCGCGACCGGAGCTGGTGTTCCACGCCGCAGCCCTGAAGCACGTGCCGCTGGTCGAGGACAACCCGCTCGAAGGGATCCTGACCAACGCCGTCGGCACCCGTAACGTCGCCGATGCGGCGCGCGCGGCGGAGGCGCTGGTGGTGGTGCTGATCAGCACCGACAAGGCGGTCAACCCCTCCTCGGTGATGGGCGCGACCAAGCGGCTGGCCGAGATGTATTTCCAGGCGCTGGACGCGCGCCGCGCCGCGGAAGGCGGGGCCGGCAAGACGGGCGGCACCCGCTTCGTCACCGTGCGCTTCGGCAACGTGCTGGGCTCGACCGGCAGCGTGGTGCCGCTGTTCCGCCGCCAGCTCGAGCGCGGCGGGCCGTTGACCGTCACCCACCCTGACATGCAGCGTTATTTCATGACCGTGGCCGAGGCGGCCTCGCTGGTGCTGGCGGCCTCGGCGCTGGCGGCCGAGGACGGGCTGCCGGACCCGGCGCGATCGGGCGGCATCGTGGTGCTCGACATGGGGGTGCCGGTGCGCATCGTCGATCTCGCGCGCCAGATGATCCGGCTGGCTGGCCTTCGCCCCGAGGTCGACGTGGCGATCCGCTTCACCGGGCTGCGCCCCGGCGAGAAGCTGGAGGAGGAACTGTTCCACACTCGCGAGCCGCACGTGCCCGCCGGTCGGCCGGGCCTGCTGGCGGCGGCACCGCGCACCGCCGAGCTCGGGATCGTGGCGCGGGCGCTCGATTCGCTCGCCGCTTCCGCGCGCGGCGCCGACCCGGCGGCGGCGCTGGCGCAGCTTTCGGTGCTGGTGCCGGAATTCCGCCCGCCCGGGCCGGCGTCGCGCGCCAGGGAAGATACGCATGGATGAAGACACGCATGGATGAAGGTGCGCATGGATGACGTGAGCGGGAGGCCGCCGGCGCACGCGGCGGCACTGATCCGGAAACTGTCCGAGCGCACCGCCACCATCGGCGTGCTCGGCCTCGGCTATGTCGGCATGCCGCTGGCGCTGCGCTACAGCGAGGTCGGCTTTCGCGTGCTGGGGCTCGACATCGACCCCGCCAAGGTCGCCGCCGTCAATGCCGGCAGAAGCCCGCTGCACGGGCTTGCCGATGCGGCGGTGGCGCGCCAGGGCGGCCGGCTGGCCGCGAGTGGCGACTTCGCCTGCGCCGGCGACTGCGACGCCATCCTGATCTGCGTGCCGACCCCGCTCGGCCGCCACCGCGAACCCGACCTCTCCTACATCACTGCCTCGATGGCCTCGCTCGCGCCGGCGCTGCGTGCGGGCCAGGCGATCAGCCTGGAAAGCACCACCTATCCCGGCACCACCGAGGAGGAGATCGTGCCGGTGCTGGAGCGGGCCGGCCTCGTGGTCGGGCAGGATGCGTTCGCGCTCTACAGCCCCGAGCGCGAGGACCCCGGCAATCCCCGCTACGGCATCGCCGACATCCCGAAGGTGGTCTCGGGCCATACGCCCGCCTGCCGCATGGTGGCCGAGGCGCTGTATGCGCCGGTGGCGAAGGGCGTGGTGCCGGTTTCCAGCACCCGCACCGCCGAGACCGTGAAACTGCTGGAGAACATCTTCCGCGCGGTCAATATCGGGCTGGTGAACGAGCTCAAGATGCTGTGCCAGCGCATGGACATCGACGTGTTCGAGGTGATCGAGGCGGCGACAACCAAGCCGTTCGGCTACATGCCGTTCTGGCCGGGGCCGGGGCTGGGCGGGCACTGCATCCCGATCGACCCGTTCTATCTGACCTGGAAGGCGAAGGAGGTCGGGTTCGATACCCGCTTCATCGAGCTTGCCGGCAACATCAACAGCGCGATGCCGCACTATGTGGTGGATCGCCTGGCAGGCGCGCTGAACGCGCGCGGCATGGCGGTGAAGGATGCGCGGGTGCTGCTGCTGGGCATCGCGTACAAGCCCGATGTCGCGGACGCGCGTGAAAGCCCGGCGCTGGAGATTTTCGAGCTGCTGGACAGGAGCGGCGCGATCCTGAGCTACCACGACCCGATGCTGGATGTTTTTCCCAACACGCGCAGGCTGGGCGCGAGGCAGCTCGCGAGCACACCGCTCTCGGCCGCGACGCTGGCGGCGGCGGATGCGGTGCTGGTGATCACGCCGCACCGCGCGATCGACTTCGAGCTGGTGCTTCGGCACGCCCGCCTGATCATCGACACGCGCGGCATCTACCGCACGCCGCACCCGAACGTCGTTCCTGCCTGACGCCCAGCGTGACGCCCCGCCTGACGCACACTGCCGCGGCGTGCGTCAGGCCGCGGCACCTCGCGCCACGTGGGCGCGCGGTGCCGCGCGGATCAATCGGCGTTGCCGCGTGCCGGGTCGGTGGCCGCGGGCTGCGTCGACTGCGCGAGCTTGGCCATCGTGCTGAAGCCCTCGGCATAGTCGGCACCGGCGCAGCGCATGAAATCCATCTGCCGGTCGAGCAGATCCTGCACGGTGCGGCACTGCGACAGCCCGACCAGCAGTTCAGCCTGGGCAGCCATGCGCCGGCTGGCGAAGCGCAGCAGCTCGGCGCCGAAGGTGCCGGCCATGTCGGCGAAAAGAACCGACTGCACGATCATGGTGTCTGGCATCGTGTCTGGCATGGTGCCGGGCCGCGTTTGCGAAGTCGTGGCGTCGGCGTTGGCCGATGCAGCCGGGCGCACGTTGGGGGTTTGTGCCATCGTTGCCTCCTTCCTGGACAGCCTTGGTTAAGGTACCACGCTACCAATTCACCTGGGTGTCAACACTGATCCAGGTCAATGACGCCACATCGGCGATCATCACATGGCAGCGATGATGGAAGTCAGCTTACCGCCCGGCGTCGGCGAATGCGTTAATTCCCCCTGACCTGCCAGGGCAAGGAGGGCGTCGCATGAACGATGCGCTTGCCGGCCGCGCCGGCAGCCCGGTTGCCGCCACGCCGACGCCAGCGGCACCCCGCGACCCGCCAGCCGAGACCGACCTGCATTCCGCTGCGGGCGAGGGCTTCGCCTCGGCCGCAATGGCCGAGATCATCGACCGGTCGTTCCACGCCGGCGTCGCGCGGCTGACCGCCGGCATCTCGCCCGCCGCGGTGGCCGGCGCCTTCCTCGACTGGGGCACGCACCTTGCGCTCTCGCCGGGCAAGTGGGCGCAGCTGCAGCACGAGGCATGGCAGGGCCTGCTGCGCCACGCCGCCTATGCCAGCCGCGTCGCCGCCCAAGGTGGCGAGGCGGAATGCTGCATCACCCCAATGGCGCACGACCGGCGCTTTGCCGCGGCACCGTGGCATGCGACCCCATGGAACCTGATGCACCAGGGGTTCCTGCTGACCGAGCAATGGTGGCGCGTCGCCACCACCGG
>JADYYZ010000022.1 GCA_020853405.1 Acetobacteraceae bacterium | reverse complement strand
CGTAGCGGATCGTGCTGCATTGGCAGCCGCCTTGCCGGGGAAATGTCATGGCCAGCTCCTGCGCCTTGCTGTTGATGATGTTTTCGCTGGGGCGTGCGTGTGGCCTGCCATTTCCCGGGTCCCGCCGCGTAGAGAGTTGATCTTCCTGGCGGGGTGGCGCGCGGCTAGGGCGTGATAGTCGGAGGCGGAATCGCCGGAGACGTGAATCACGCACTCAAACAAAGGCTTGCAGCGCATGACCGCTTCAATTTGAAGCGATCATGCGCCAAACGCACCGCCCGGACCGCCCGCAGGCGTCCAGTTCGCAGGCCGGAACATTCCCATATAGCACTGGTGCGATATCGAAAGGACCGGTATGCTTGGGCTGCCTTGCGAAGGTCCCCCGGGAACAACCAGTTGTCACTTCATCGTGGGTCCCAAAGGACGTCTGTCGCAGAAAGAGCGGGAGATCGGCACCATGGGTCACCGAAATGCTCTTCCTCAGCTTGCCGGGCGGCTGTTGGTGACCGATGGAGGACTCGAGACAACCCTTATCTTCCAGCACGGCATCGAGCTGCCCCACTTCGCTGCGTTTCCCCTGCTGGACAGGCCGGAAGGGCGGGCTGTGCTGCGCAGCTACTACGACAGCTACGGCGCCGCGGCCCGGCGCAGCGGCGCCGGCTGCATCCTCGATACCCCGACGTTCCGTGTCAGTCCCGACTGGGCAGCGAAGGTCGGTTACGGAGCCGGAGATCTGCGTCGTGTGATCGCCGACAGCGTCGCGTTGCTGGGCGGGGTGCGGGAGGCATGGGAGACGCCTGACCTCCCGATCGTCATCAATGGCGCCATCGGCCCGCGGGGCGACGGCTATTCCGCGGCCGAGACGATGGACCCGGAGACTGCCGAGGCCTTTCATGGCCCCCAGGTACAGGCCTATGCCGAAGCCGGCGCCGACCTGGTGATGGCCCAGACCATGACCCATGTCGGCGAGGCAGCCGGCATCGCGCGTGCGGCAGCGAAAGCGGGGATTCCCGCTGTGGTCTCCTTCACCGTGGAAACAGACGGCAAGCTTCCCGATGGCACGTCGCTCCAGGACGCGATCCTGGCTACCGATGCAGCAACCGGGTCGTCCCCCGCGCACTACCTCGTGAATTGTGCTCACCCCACACACGTCGCGCATGCGCTGGCTGCTGAGAGCGCATGGATTGCGAGGCTGCGCGGTGTCCGCGCAAACCCATCGCCGAAGAGCCATGCCGAATTGAACGAGTCGACCACGCTTGAGGATGGCGACCCGGATGAGCTGGCAGGGCTGCTGGGTGCGATGCGGCAGCGTTATCGTCACTTCACTGTCGTCGGCGGCTGTTGCGGGTCGGATCACCGCCATGCGGAGAAGATCGGGTTCGCGTGCCGCCTGGCCTGATACCCGCGGCACGAGACTTTGACTCGTGCCGAGGCGCCGAAGTCGCCCGCCGCCGGTGCGGCGAGCCAAGGCGGCGCAGCTGCCACCCGGCGCTTGAGGGCGATGAAAGACTCAATACCAACGCTCAATGCAATTGACCGTTGGTATGATACGCCCGGCGGTGCGCCTCGCCGAGCCGCGGCGTCGGGCTGGGCGCCGGCCCCCGCCTCAGGGCACGGCGCGCGCCAGCCGCCGGCGCCGGTAATGGCGCCAGATGAACGCCAGCAGGGCCAGCAGCCCGGCCGCGGCGATCAGGTAGAACAGGTTCTCGACGCCAAGCAGGCCGCCCACGAACCAGCCCGCCGCAACGAAGCTTCCCGCCCAGGCACCGGCGCCGATGAAGTTCAGCGTCGCGAACCGGCTCCATGGCATGCCGGCAAGGCCGCAGACGGCAGCCGCGACGTTGCGGATGCCATAGAGGAACCGGAAACTCAGGATGAACAGCGTGCCATGCCGCTCCAGCAGCGCGCCGGCGGCGGCGACGCGCGGGCGGGTTGCGGGAAAACGATCCAGCAGCGAGGGGCCGAAGCGGCGGCCGAGCGTGAACCAGGTCTGGTCGCCGGCAAACGAGCCGGCCCAGACGCTCAGCATCAGCAGCCAGGGGTCAATCAGGCCGGTGGCCGCCCCGATCGCGGCGGCCGCCAGAACGAACGTCTCACCTTCGAAGAAAGCCCACAGCACGGCCGCGCCGTAGGCCAGCGCGCCCCATTCCTCCCAGAACTCGATCACCCAAGCCCCCCAAGGTTTGGCCCAGCCTGCCCGTTTCCTTCGCCGGTTCCAAGCCCAACCGGCCGTTGATCGAGCGACGGCAGCCCTGGCGGCGGCTCCACATACAAAGGCGGGTGCCGGGGGGTGCCGGCCGCCACGCCTTACGCGGGTGCGCGGCAGGCCGGGCGGCGTGACGGGCCGCGCCCTTCCCAGCCAGGCGCCAGCACCCAAAGCCCGTCGATCCTGGCCAGCCTGTCGCCCGGCTGCAAACCGTCGCGCGCGGCCGCTTCCGTCGCCTCCGAACCCAGCACGTAGAAGGTGCCGGGTTCGTGCCTCCCGGCGCGGAGCCGGCCAAGAATCGAGGCATTCAGCGCGACCGCGCGGGCAGGATCGACACGGGCCAGATACACGGCATCGGTCGGCAGCCCGCAGCTCGCGGCGAACACCGCCACTTCCTCCCAGTGCCGCGCCTGCAGCCCGGTCGGGGCGAGGCGCACGCGGTCATAATGGCCTGCCGCCTCGAGCCAGAACGGATCGGCAAGCCGCAGCGCCACCACGGCCTGTTCGGGCGGGAAATAGCGCCTCAGCCGAGAAAACCCCGGCTGCATGTCGATGACCTGCACCAGGGCCAGCGCCCCCAGCACGTACCCCCCGCGCCGCCCGCCAAGCCCCCGCACGATCATGGCGATGGCGGCGAACAGCATCGCGTAGGCGGCCGGCCACAGGAAGCGCTCGGATGCGCGGAGCGACGAGGCAAGCCCGACCAGCACGGCCGGCGGGTCGGCCAGCACGAACTCCCGCCCGCCGATCGCAACGCGGTGGCTGACCGCGAAGGCCAGCATGCAGGAAAGCACCAGCAGCAGCGGCCAGTGCCGGCCGAGCCCGCCGCCGCCGCGCCAGAGCCACAACGCGAAGCCCAGCGCCAGCGCCGCCAGCACGCCCAGCCCGGCATAGGAATGCCCGGTCTCGAGATGCTCGATGCGCGGCAGGCCAGGCAGGAAAAGGCCCCAGGGCGAGGGATCGAACGGGGCCAGCAGGTCGAGCTGCATCCTGCCGTACTCGCCCCAGGTGCCGGCGAACCCGCCGGCGATGGTGAAGAAGCCGGCCAGCCACAGGCCGGCCAGCGCGACGGCGGGGGCGGCGAGCGCCTCGGCAGCGCTGGCTCCCCAGCGCCGCTCGCGGATCGCGCGCTGGAGCCAGTCGGAAGCCCAGAAGCCAAGCACCATCGGCAGCAGGTAGGCGTGCACCCAGGATGCCGACAGCACCAGCGCCGCCCACGCTGCCAGCCGCCGCGCGCCCCTCGCCTCGGTGAGGCAGAGATAGAGCGCGGCAAGCAGCAGGAAATGCGCGCCCACCGCGAAATGCCCGCCCAGCCGGTTCAGCATGGTCGGCGACAGCGCGAACAGGGCGGCCCCGGCAAGCCGTGCCAGCCGATCGCCGGTGGCGAGCCCCACCAGTTTCCAGCCGAACCACGCCTGCAAGGCGCCGCACAGGTAGAGCCAGAGTCCCCAATACTGGTCGACCCGCACCAGCCCGCGCAGCGCCTTGAAGATGAAGGCGAGCAGCGGGATCGAATCCGAGAAGAAGATCGAAGACGAGATCTCCAGCCCGTAATCCGGGTTCAGGCCCGGCGGCCAGCGCCAGATGTCGCGGCGGAAATAGCTCCAGCCGAGCCAGTACTGGACAGGGTCGGGCCCGATCGTGCCCCGCAGCATCCAGCCCGTGTGCCAGGGCGGCAGGATGCCGGGGCCGAACGCATAGAGGATGACCGCGCAGCCGAGCAGGGCAGCGATCGCGCCATCCAGGAAGGAGTCCCTGCTTGCCCTCAAGCGCCGGGCGCCGGCTCCGCCGGCTTGGCTCGCCGCATTGGCGGCGGGCCGCTTCGCGGCCTCGGCATTCGGTCAAAGCCTCATGCCGGCCCGATTCATCTGCGTGGCAGTTCCTGCTCGACCAGCGTCGCCCAGAACGCGGCGCCGATCGGCAGCAGGTCGTCGTTGAAGTCGTAGCCGGGGTTGTGCACGGGGGTGGATCCCTTGCCGTCGGGCGCCAGCTGGCCCATGCGCACGAAGCAGCCCGGCACCGCCAGCGCCATATAGGAGAAATCCTCGCCGCCCATGCGCACGGGCAGCGTGCGGTGCAGCCTGTCCTCGCCCACCAGTTTCACCGCGGCGCGCCGCGCGGAATCGGTCGGCGCGGGTGCGTTGACCACCGGCGGGTAGCCGCGGGTGTATTCGAGTTTCGCGCTGGCGCCGAATGTCGCTGCGACCTGGGTCGCGATCTCACCCATGCGCCGCTCCACCAGGTCCTGCACCGCGGGGCTGCGGGTGCGCACCGTGCCGTTCAGCTTCGCCTCCGGTGCGATCACGTTGCCGGTCGAGCCGGCGTGGAACTGCGTGATCGAGACCACCGCGGAATCCGCCGGGTCGACCGCGCGCGAGACGATGGTCTGCAGCGCCAGCACCAGGTGGGCGCCGACGATCACCGGGTCGATGGTCTGGTGCGGGCGCGCGGCGTGGCCGCCTTTTCCCTGGATGGTGATCCAGAACCGGTCGGAGGCGGCACTGACCGCGCCTTCCGCCGCCGCGATCTCGCCGAGCGGCAGCTGGTAGTCGTTGTGCGCGCCGTACACCCGCTCGCAGGGGAATTTCTCGAACAGCCCCTCCTCGACCATGATCCGCCCGCCGCCGCCGCCTTCCTCGGCGGGCTGGAAGATGAAGTGCACGGTGCCCTCGAAGTTGCGCGTCTCGGCCAGGTACTTCGCCGCGCCCAGCAGCATGGTGGTGTGGCCGTCATGGCCGCAGGCATGCATCCTGCCCGGGTTCTGCGAGCGGTGCGGGAACTGGTTTTCCTCCTGCATCGGCAGCGCGTCCATGTCGGCGCGAAGCCCGATCGCGCGCGGGCTGTTGCCAACCTTCAGCGTGCCGACGACACCGGTCCTGGCCAGCCCCCGATGCACCTCGATTCCCCACGCCGCCAGTTTCGCCGCGACGATGCCGGCGGTGCGCTCCTCCTCCAGCCCGAGCTCGGGGTGGGCGTGCAGGTCCTGGCGCCACTCGGTCATCTCGGGGGCCATGGCGGCGATGCGGTTCGGGACGGGCATGGCGGCTCCTGGAATGGAGGGCAGGACGGCAGAGACTTGTCCGGCCCGCCGCCCCGGCGCAAGCCCCATCGCGGACCCCTGGTCAGGAGGCCGGAGGTCGGGAGGCCCGAGGTCGGGAGGCCGGGCGGTTGACAGGGGCGGGGGCAGGGTGTGCATGGCGGGCGCGCGCGGCCGACCGCGTGACGGGCAATGATGACCGGGGGAATCACGATGCCGGCCGACCGGACTGCACGCACCCTGCTGGGGCTTTGCGCCGCCGTGCTGGTGGCGCTGTCGCTCGCGGCCGCCTCGCCGATCATCGCGCCGACCGCCTTCGCGCTGTTCACCGTCGCCATCGTCTGGCCGTTGCAGGACCGCCTGTCGCGCGCCCTGCCGGCGCTGCTGGCCGCGCTGGCGACGATCATCGTGGCGATGCTGGTGATCGGCAGCCTGGGCTGGGTCGTGGTCTGGGGCTTCGGGCGTGTCGGCGCCTGGCTGGTGGTGAACGCGCAGCGCTTCCAGCAGATCTATCTCGACACCGCCGCCTGGCTGGAAGGCCACGGCCTGTACGCCGCCGGCCTGCTGGCGGAGCGCTTCGACGTGAGCTGGCTCGTGCGCCTGTTCCGCGAGGTCAGCACCCGCCTGCACGGGATGCTGAGTTTCACCATCGTCACGCTGATCTTCACGCTGCTCGGGCTTCTGGAAGTGCGCCATGCCGGCAACCGCATCACGCGCGTGCTCGCAGGCGAGCAGGCCGCGACGCTGACTGCCGCGATCGCGGCCACCGCGCGGAAGTTCCAGACCTACATGGCGGTGCGCAGCGTGATGAGCGTGCTGACCGGCCTTGGCGTGTTCGTGTTTGCGCTGGCGATCGGGCTCGATCTCGCGGCACCCTGGGGCGCGATCGCGTTCGCGCTGAACTACATCCCGTTCCTGGGGCCGCTGGTCGCCACCGTGCTGCCGACGATCGTCGCCCTGGTGCAGTTCGGCAGCTGGCAGATGGCGCTGTTCGTGCTGCTGTCGCTGAACCTGATCCAGTTCGCGATCGGCAGCTATCTCGAGCCGCGGGTGGCGGGCAGGGCGGTCGCGCTCTCGCCGTTCATCGTGCTGCTCTCGGTGTTCCTGTGGACCTTCCTGTGGGGCATTCCCGGTGCGTTCATCGGGGTGCCGGTGGTGATCGCCGTGGTCACCATCTGCGCGCACTATCCGGGCGCGAGGCCGATCGCCGAGCTGCTCTCCGCCGGGGATTGAATCCCGCCTTGCGGGCGGCCGGCGGCTCGCGGTCGCATGCGGCGGCGGCTGGGGTATAGTCGCGGCCCACCGCCGGCACGGGAGAGGTGAGACCGATGCACGCGCCCCCGATGCACGCGCCCCCGATGCACGCGCCCCCGATGGGCTCGCGCCCGTTTCGCTCACCATTGGCCGGCGTGATCTCGCCGGCGAACCCGATGGGCACCGACGGGTTCGAGTTCCTGGAATTCACCGGCCCCGACATCGCCGCCCTGGAAACCGCGTTTCGCGG
>JADYYZ010000021.1 GCA_020853405.1 Acetobacteraceae bacterium | reverse complement strand
CGGCGTCTGAGGGCAGATAAACATGACACTTCCACCCGAAACCAGCGTCCGCCTCCGCGACACGCACCGGCTGATCGCCTCGAAATACTCGGAACCCGAGGAGAGCGTGCTGGCGCGCGTAGCACCCGACCAGGCGACGCTCGACGGCCTGTTCGATCTCGATCACGCCACCAACGACCGCCTGCTGGCCGAGAACCAGCGGCTGCCCGGCATCGGCATCGAGGAGCTGGTGTTCGGCGTGCCGTATTTCCGCATCGTCAACGCCGCCTTCTGCCACGCGCACCCGAACGGCAGCCGTTTCAACGGCCCCGATCGCGGCGCCTGGTATGCCGGGTTCGACCGCGCGACCGCAGTCGCCGAGATCGTGTTCCACCGGTCGGTGCAGTACACCGAAATCGGCTGGTTCACCGACAGCGTCACCTACGACGACTACCTGGCCGACTTTTCCGGCCCCTTCCCCGATATCCGCGCCGCACCCGGCTTTGCCGACTGCCTCGCACCCGGTTCCTACCGCGCCTCGCAGCTGCTCGCGCAGCACCTGCTGGAGGCGGAGAAGTCCGGCATCATCTATCCCAGCGTGCGGAAGGAGGGCGGCACCTGCCTTGCCTGCTTCCGCCCCTCGATGGTGCAGCATGTGCGCAAGCACCTGCGCATCCGCTTCACCTGGTCGGGCACGACGACGCCAAGGGTCGCGATCGAGGCACGCTATTGAGAAGCGGTCACGCCGTGCGGAAGGTGATCGGCTTCGCACCTTCCCACAGCACGCCGCGCCCGGCCTTGGCCAGCCGGTCCAGGCCCTCGCGGATGGTGAGAAAGTGGTTGCCGGCGAGCTGGCCCGCCTTGCTCGCGAAGCAGCACGGGCCGTAGGCGATCAGGATCTCGGTTTCCGATGCGGCATCCGGCCGGCCGCCGGGATAGACGATCACCTGGCCTGGTGCCGGGTAGCTGGTCGCGTTCTCGTAGCCCAGCCCGAGCTCGCGCTCGCCCATCGGAATCCAGCACGCCTCGCCACTCCAGCGCACATGGATGATGCGGTCGCTGAACGGCAGCATCGTCTCGAAGCGGGCCACCGTGCGCGGTGCCGCGGCACGCTCGAAGAAGGCGTGGAACAGCTCGCCGCCGATGTCGATGACCAGGTCGCTCACGGCCGATACCCCGCGAATGCATCCGCCCCCGCATCGGCGATCGCGGGGAACACCCCGCACCACGCCTTCAGCCCGCGATCGAAGCTCGACAGGCGGAAGAACTCGTTCGGCGCGTGATAATCCTCGTCGCCGGTCGAGAAACTCATCGCCACCGTGTCGATGCCAAGATGCTGCTTCATCAGCGCGCACAGGGGCAGCGTGCCACCCAGCCGCACGCGCACGGTCGGCGTGCCGTAGACGCTGCCCAGCACGCGATCGAGGATTTTCAGCGCCGGGTGCGCCGGCGGCACCTCGTAGGCGGGCGAGCCGCCGCCCATCGCCTTGAACTCCAGCGTGGCATAGGCCGGGCAGGCCGCTTGCAGGTGCGCCTTGATCGCCTCGACGACGCGGTCGGGGTCCTGGCCTGGCACCAGGCGGGTGGTGATCTTCATGTTCGCCTCGGCCGGCAGCACGGTCTTGTTGCCGGGGCCGGTCCAGCCGCCCCAGATGCCGTTCACCTCCAGCGTCGGCCGGAGCCACAGCCGCTCCAGCACGCTGCGGCTCTGCTCGTAGGCGCCGGGGCGGGCGCCGACGGCGGCGAAGAATTTCGCCTCGTCGAACGGCACGGCGGCGAGTTCCGCCTCCTGTCCTGCGGTCGGCTCCCTGACGCCGTCATAGAATCCCGCCACGGCGACCGCGCCGTTCATGTCGTGCAGGCTCGCCACCAGGCGCGACAGCACGGAAATGGGGTTCGCCACCGCGCCGCCGAAGCCGCCGCTGTGCAGGTCCTTCGCCGCGGTCTTCAGCGCCACCTCGAGTTTCGCGATGCCGCGGGTGGCCACCATCACATCCGGGCGGCCGTCCTGCATCATCGCGCCGTCGGCGCTGAGGATGAAGTCGGCGCCCAGCAGATCCTTGTGGCGCATCAGGATGGCGGCGAGCGAGGGCGAGCCGGTCTCCTCCTCGCCTTCCAGGAACAGTTTCATGTTGCAGGGCAGCCCGCCCTCCACCTTCAGCCAGGCCTCGATGGCGCAAAGCGCGATCCACAGCGTCGCCTTGTCGTCGGAGGCACCGCGCGCATAGATGCGCCCGTTGCGCTCGGTCGGCTCGAAGGGCGGCGAGTGCCAGAGCGCCACCGGATCCTCGGGCTGCACGTCATAGTGGGCATAGACCAGCACGGTGGGCTTGCCTGGCGCGCCCAGCCACTCGGCATAGACGGTGGGCTTGCCCCCCTCCTCCAGCTGGCGGACGTTGGCGAGGCCGATGGCGGCGCAGTGCCTGGCCAGCAGGCCGGCCGCGCGGCGCAGTTCGCCATCGCGCGCCGGGTCGGCCGACAGCGACGGAATCCTGACCAGCTCCTTGTAGCCCTCCAGCCAGCGGTCGCGGTTCGCTGCCACGTAGCTTTCGATCCCGGCGGGCGTCAGCATTCATTTGCCTCCATCAACGGCAAGCACCTGGCCGGAAATCCAGCCGGCATACTCGCTTGCAAGGAAGAGCGCGGCGTTGGCGATGTCGGATGCGCTGCCCAGCCGCTTCAGCGCGATCCCATCGACCAGCGCCTTCTGCCCTTCGGGGCCGTAGGCATCCCACTGCTTCTCGGTGCTGGGGTTGCTCCGCACGAAGCCGGGCGCGATCGCGTTCACGGTGATTCCGAACGGCCCGAGATCGTGGCAGAGCTGGCGGGTCAGGCCGAGCTGCCCGGCCTTGGCCGAGGCATAGGCCTGGATGCCGGTCTTGCTGATGGTAAGGCCGGCGCCGCTGCTGATGTTGATGATGCGGCCCTGGCCTCTCGCCTTCATGCGCGGGATCACGGCCTGGGCGAACCAGAACGCGGCATCGAGGTTGACCGCGAAGATCGCGTGCCAGTCGCGCTCGGGTACGGTCTCCGGCGCCCGCCCGACCTGGCCCACCACGCCGCCGGCGTTGTTGACCAGCACATCGACGTCGCCGATTTCCCCGATCCAGGCGAGCGCCCCCTTGCGGTCGGTCACGTCCAGCACGTGCGTCGCGATGG
>JADYYZ010000020.1 GCA_020853405.1 Acetobacteraceae bacterium | reverse complement strand
TGCACGATCGAGGGCACGATCAGCGGCGCCAGCAGCAGCAGGCGCAGCCCGTTCGCCGGCCCCGGCGCGAGCCGCCAGCAGCCGATCGCGGCGGCCGTGCCGAGCGCCAGCGCAAGGCTCGTGGAGATCACCGCGACGAACAGGCTTTGCAGCATCGCGTTCACCCAGGCCGGGTGGGTGAACAGCGCCGCATAGTGCTGGAACGAGATCGCGTGCTCGGGCAGCGACAGGAAGCGCTTGTCGGTGACCGATACGGGAAACGCGATCAGCAGCGGTGCCAGCAGGAAGAAGGCAAGCATCCAGGCGCCGCCCAGCACGAGCGTGAAGCCGAAGCCGCGCCGCAGCTCGATCACGCGCGCGCCCTCATTTCGCGCCGAACAGCCGGCCGAGGTCGGTGATGCGCGACAGCAGGCCGAGTGCCATGAACACGAACACCAGGAGCGAGGCGGCAAGCATCGTGGCCAGGCCCCAGCGCACGTTCTGGAGCACGTTGAAGGTGATGTATTCCGCAAGCAGGATCAGCCGCCCGCCGCCCAGGATCGCCGGCGTGATGTAGAAGCCGAGGCTGAACACGAACACCAAAATGCCGGCCGCCAGGATGCCGGGCATGCTGAGCGGCAGCTCGACCCTGAGAAACGTGCTGAAGGCACCGGCGCCAAGGCCGCGTGCTGCCGCCGAAAGCCGCCGGTCGGTGCCGAACATGTTGGCCAGCATCGGCAGCACCGCATAGGGCAGCATGTAGTGCACCATGCCGATCACGACGCCGACCTCGTTGCGCACCAGCGCCAGCGGCTCGGTGATCAGGCCGGTTGCCATCAGCATGCTGTTCACCGGCCCTTCGCGCCGGAGCAGCATCACGAAGGCGAAGGCGCGGACCAGCACGGAAAGCCAGAACGGCACCAGCACCGCGAACAGCAGCCCGCCGCGCACCCGCCCGCCCCCGTGCACGATCGCGTAGGCGAGCAGGTAGCCGCCGAGCAGCGTCAGCACGGTGGTGATCACGCACACCCGCGCAGTGTTCCACAGCACGCGATGGACGGTGTCGCTGGAAAGCAGCCATTCGTAGTTGCCGAAGCCCGGAACCGGGTCGGTGACCGACAGCACCAGCAGCCCCAGCACCGGCAGCGCGTACGCGAAGGTCAGCAGCAGTACCGCCGGCGCCAGCAGCACCAGATTGGCGGGCACCTCGCTGGCGCCGCCGCGGGCGGGGAAGCCGAGTCTCGGCACGCGCTCAAGCGGGCCTTCGAGCTAGGCCAGCATGTCCAGGAACATGTCGTTCACGCGGGTCTGGTGCTCGCCGTACCATTCGCCCTTGATCTTCGCCTGCACCGCCGCGTTCTCGGGCGCGCCGGGGCTGAAGCGCACCAGCTCGGGCGGCACCAGCGCCGCGGCCGCCGGGTTGGCAGGGCCGCTGCCGATCATCTTGAACAGTTCCACCTGGCCTTCCGGGCGCTGCGCGAAGGCGATGAATCGGTTGGCGAGTTCCCGCCCCGCCGGGTTGTTCTTCATGATCGCCCAGGTGCCGGGGCACAGCACGCCCTGGTTCCAGGTCCAGGTGATGCGGCCGTTGGTGTCGCGTGACAGCGGGATCACGCGGGTGCTCCAGAGCATGCCCATCGTCACCTCGCCTTCGCGCAGCAGCGTCTGGCTTTCCGCGCCCGAGGGCCAGAATATGATGTCGTTCTTGTGCTGGCGGAGCTTGTTCAGCGCGCGCGGCACGTCGAGCGGATAGAGTTTGTCGATCGGCACGCCATCGCCCATCAGCGTCACTTCCAGCGTGCCCTGGATGTCCTTGCGGATGGTGCGCTTGCCCGGGAAGTCGCGGAAATTGAAGAAGTCGGCCCAGCTCGAGGGCTGCCTGTCGCGGAACTTCGCCTTGTCGTACGCCAGCACGTAGCTGAACAGGTAGTTGGCGATGCCGCGTTCCCAGGCGAAGCCGGGCGGTACCTTGGCGCGGTCGACGATCGAATAGTCGATCGGCTCGAAATAGCGGTTGCCGATCTGCATCACCGAGCCGATGCCGGTATCGACCACGTCCCAGATGACGTTGCCGCTGTCGACCATCGCCTTCATCTTGCCTTCGGCGGTGCCGCTGCCGTCCATCACGGTCTTGATGCCGGTTTCCTTGGTGAAGGGGTCGAGCCAGGCAGCGACGAAGCCGCGCGCGGTATCGCCGCCCCAGTTCGCCACCACCACTTCGCGGGCCTGCGCGGCCGCCCCGCCGATGCCGAACGCGGCGGGAGCAAGCCCGACTGCGGCGAGCCCCCTGATCAGGTCGCGACGATCAAGTTCGCCCTTCCGCACGCGGTCGGCGGCGATCGCGATCGCATCGCGGAAGAAATCGTGATTGTCCATGCCCCAGCCTCTCCCCGGTGGATATCCATGCCGCGTCTCGGCGCGGCCGACGGCGGAAAGCATGGCGGACCGGCCGCGGGCCGGCAACCGATCAACAATGTTGCCCGGACGCAGGCAACGCAGCCGCGGCAACCGCAGGTCAGCTGCACCAGGCCGCCGGTCCGGCGATCCATGCATTGCATTCAGGACCGGCTGAGCGTAACGTTTCCGAAATAAATGCGCCCATAGCGGCAAGGTGCAACCCATGGACCAGACCCAGATCAGCACGCCCGATCCCTATGCGCGCAGTTTCCAGATGGATGCAGGGACCCTCGATGTGATGGCCACGCGCCTGGAGGCACGCGGGAAGCACCCGTTCTTCCAGCGCGCGATCGGCGACTATATGAGTGAACTTGCGCTCGACCGGTCGGCACGCCTCCTCGATCTCGGCTGCGGCACCGGTGTTGCCGCGCGCGCAATTGCACGCCGCCCGGAGATCGGCGTGCCGATCATCGCACTCGACATCAGCCCGCATCTGGTCGAGGCCGGGCGCCGCTTCGCCGAGATCGAGGGGCTGGCCGAGCTGATCGACTTCCGCGTCGGCGACGCGCACACGCTGCAGCTCCCCGATGGCGGGTTCGATGTCGTCGTGATGCACACGCTGCTGAGCCACGTCGCTGATCCGGCATTGGTGCTGGCCGAGGGGCGGCGCCTGCTGCGGCCGGACGGGCGCATGGTGGTATTCGACGGTGATTATGCCTCGCTGACGATCGGCACCGATGCGCCGGACGGCGGCGACGAAACCGACCGCCTGATCCAGCGTACGCTGATCGCGAATCACCGTGTCATGCGTGCCATGCCGCGCCTGATGCAGCAGGGCGGGCTGGCACTTGCATGGTCGCGCGGATACCTGGTTTCCGACATCGGCCGGATGGATTTCTGGGCAGCGATGCTGGCCTCGCTCCGGGTGCTGATGCCGAAGGCCGGCGTGCTGGCGGATGCCGAGGCGAATGCGTTTGTCGATGCGATGGAGCGCGCCTCGGCGGCAGGCCGGTTTTTTGGCGCCTGCAACTTCTATACGTTCATCGCCCGGCGCGACCGATCGCGGGCAGGGTGAGGACACCGGACACGCCAGGGACGCGCATGCACCCGCGCAGCCGTGGCCGCGCGGCGTAGCGCGATCCCGTCTCGGTTGCGCACGAGTTGTGGCAAGGCAGACGGCGGGGCGGTTACCACGCCGCCATCAGGCAGGCTCAGCCGGCGCCCGCCGCCTTGAAGCCGGCCATCAGCTGCTTGGCCTTGGCCATCGCCCCCATCGCCTGGCCGGCGGGAATGGCGAGCGTGGTCGAGAGTTCGCTGACACCCGGCCCGGCGGCAACCGCTGCCAGCACCGACAGCATCGCGCGCTCATCCGGCGCCTCGACCGTGACGTGGAAGTCGCTGGCGCCGAAGGTCATGTAGTAGGCGACCAGGCGCCCGCCCGCTGCCTCCATCAGTTTTGCAACCGGCGCGGCCCGGTCCTCGGGGTTGGCGACCATCCCCTTCATGGCCTCGTGCGAATAACGACCCTGGATGATGAATGTCGGCATGGACCTGCCTCTATCCTTGCCGCCGGGCGGCCCCCACGATCGGCTCTTCCGGTCGGTTCCGAAACGATAGCGTACGCGATTTGGCATGTCACGCATTGCCGCAGGCGCGGCGCATTGCGCCTGTGCCGCTCGCGGGTCGCGCCATCCGGCGCCTGGCGGTGGCATGGTTGGTCGGAGCGGCGGGATTTGAACCCACGACCCCCAGTCCCCCAGACTGATGCGCTACCAGGCTGCGCTACGCTCCGACCGCGGGGGAGGCTTCTATAGGCGCGCGCCAGGCATGCCGCAACCGGCTCAGCGCCGCCCGCCCGCCGCGCCCAGGCCGATCACGTTAAGCAACGGGTTGAAGGCTTTCAGCACGTCGAACGGCAGGTCGTGCACGGCAAATCCCTGCTCGGTGCGCACCTTGGCGAAGTCCTCGGCGTTCTTCTTGCGGAACGCCTCGGTCTGGGTGCCGAAGCCCACCCAGGGCAGCGTGCGGGTGAAGCCATCGCCATTCAGTCGCTGCTTCAGGATCCGCTCGCGGTTCGGCTTGTAGGGCCAGTTGGTGATCCAGTCGCACCAGACCTGCGCGGCCTCGGCCAGGGTCTTGGTCTTGCAGAAATTCACCCACACCACCTTCTTGTCGGCATCGCTGCCGATGGTCGGCAGCTTGATCACGTCGCACTTGATCCATTTGTAGTGGTCGGGCTTCTGCAGATTGAACGGGCAGCCGGTCTTCCTGAAGATCGCGCTGGTGCCAAACCCGCTCTCGGCGCAGGCACAGGCAAGCAGCGCCGATGGGGGCAGCATGTTGCCAAGCGCCACCGGCACGGCCTCCGCCACCATCTTGCGCACAAATGCCTGCTGGTCGGCGGTCAGCGTCGGCATCGGCATCCCCCCTTTTGCTGCCCGCTATTGTTGTCCTGCGCGCGGGTCGCGCGCCCGGATCAGCAGCGCACGCACCGCGTGCAGCTCGCCGGCAGCCTCGGCCAGCAGCGCGCGCAATCGCGCGATCTCCGCTTCCGCCGCCGCG
This sequence comes from Acetobacteraceae bacterium, assembly GCA_020853405.1. GTDB lineage: Bacteria > Pseudomonadota > Alphaproteobacteria > Acetobacterales > Acetobacteraceae > JADYYZ01. Next base: position 380 of record JADYYZ010000020.1, on the reverse strand, counting down.
AGGTCATGGGGCGCAGCTGCATCCGGCGCACGCGGCGTGGCACTCGATTCGGCGCGCACGCGCACCACCGGCTTTGCAGCGGGTACCGTTTCGGCCGGTTCCGGCATGCCGGGAAGCGCCAGCTGCGGCCGCTCCGGCACGCGCGGCGTGGTCTCGGCGTGTGGCTCGCCTTCGCTTTCCTCGACGGGTGCGTCGGCAGCGAGCTCGGGCGCCTCCTCGCCGGCGGGGTCGTCACGCAGCAGGCGCTGCACACCCTTGATGGTATAGCCCTGGACGTAAAGCAGATCGGATATCCGGCGCAGCAGCACGATATCCTCGGGCCGGTAGTAGCGGCGGCCACCGCCGCGCTTCAGCGGCCGGATCAGCGGAAACTTGCTCTC
>JADYYZ010000019.1 GCA_020853405.1 Acetobacteraceae bacterium | reverse complement strand
TGGCTGACGGCGGTGTGCATGTCGCGCGCGAAGCGGCTGAGCAGCAGCGCCAGCTGCGACGCGGCGGATACCAGTTCCAGCGCGAAGTCGCGGCTGGCGACGCAATCGAGCCCGTGCTCCAGCACGGTATCGAAACCAAGCAGGGCTGCCGTGCGGGTGCGGTCGATCGCAAAGCCGGTGGTGGAAAGCGCTGCCGCGCCCATCGGCGAGAGGTTGGTCCGCGCCCAGCAGTCGGCAAGCCGCGCCGCATCGCGCGCGAGCGCCGAGGCAAGCCCCGACAGGTAGAAGCCGAAGGTGATCGGCTGCGCGGGCTGCAGGTGGGTATAGCCGGGCACCACCACGTCGGCGAACTTTTCCGCCCGCTCCAGCAGCACGCGGCGCAGCGCGTTGGCGCCATCGAGCAGCGAAAGCAGCGCATCGCGCGCGCGCATGCGGTCGAGTGCCGCCGACAGGTCGTTGCGGCTGCGCCCGATATGCAGCCGCCCGCCGGCATCGGCACCGACCAGCGCGATCAGTTTCGCCTCGACATTGAAGTAGGAATCCTCCAGCAGCGGGTCCGGCGTGATCGCCGCCGCACCCTCGGCCTCGATCTTAAGGAGTCCGCCGGCAATGGCGCGCGCCTGCGGCCCGGTCAGGATGGCGCGCTCGGCCAGCATCACCAGGTGCGCCATGTTCAGCGCCGAGAGGTAGGGGAAGACGACCATCAGCTCGCGGCCCAGGCGCGGCCGGTAGACGAGCTCGACCACTTCCGGCGCGATCGCCTCGGCAAGACGGCGGCTGACCTTGGATTGCGACATGGGAACCTCGCGACGGGGGGATGGAAATCAGATGCGGCTGGCGTCGGGAACGCTCACGGCGCGCCGCTCGGCACCGGCCGACAGCCGCCGGTCCAGCCGGCGGGCGGCAAGCGTCAGCATCGAGCAGATCACGAAGTAGCCGGCCAGCACGAACCCGTAGATCTGGAACGACGGGTTGATGCCCTGCATCACGGTGCTGCGCTCGATCACCAGCCCGCCTGCCTTCAGGAATTCGGTAACGCCGACCAGGGCGCCGAGCGAGGTGCTTTGCACGATCAGCGCCAGCAGGCCGGTATAGGCGGGCAGCACCGCGCGCAGCGCCTGCGGCAGCAGTATTTTCACATAGACCTGCCAGCGATGGAGCCCGAGTGCGGTGGCCGCCTCGGCCTGGCCGGACGGGACCGACTGGATGCCCCCACGCACGATCTCGGCGCCGTTGGCGCCACCCCACAGCGACAGCCCGATCGCCACCGCCGGCACCGGCTCCAGCGGAATGCCGGCGAACGGGGCGCCGAAAAAGATGGTGAAGATGGTGACGATCAGCGGGATGTCGCGCAGCGTCTCCACATAGAGCGCGACCAGCACCCGGATCGCGCGCGAGGGGAGCGTGGCAAGCACCCCCAGCGTCATGCCGATCACGGTCGAGGCCGCAAGCGTGATCACCGCCAGCAGCAGCGTGGCCCGGATGCCGATCAGGAACAGCGGCCAATTCTCGATGATGAGTGTCATCGCCGGAACGGCGCCTGCAACCGGTGCTCGAGCAGGCGCACCGCGAAGGAAAGCGAAAGCACGACGGCCAGGTAGCCGACCAGCAGCACCGCCAGCATCTCGAACGCGCGGAAATCATTGGCGATGCGGTCGAACGCGACGCCGGTCAGTTCCTGCATGCCGATCGCCGAGAGATAGGCGCTGTTCTTGATCAGGCTGACGCAGGTGTTCAGCATCGCCGGCAGGCCGGTGCGTACCGCCAGCGGCAGCCCGATCAGGCGGAGATACTGCGCCCGGGTCAGGCCGACCGCGCGGGCGGCTTCGGAAAGCCCGGGTGAAACGGCGGCGAGGCCACCCCGCACGTTCTCGATCTGGAAGGCGCCGGCCCAGACCGCCAGTGCCACCACCCCCGACCAGAACAGCGAAAGCCGGAGCCCGATCGCAGGCAGACCGAAGAAGATGAAGAAGATCTGCACCAGCAGCGGCGTGTTGCGGATGAGCTCGACATAGGCGGCGGCCAGCACCGCCAGCACCGGCACCTTCAGCGCGCGCAAGCTGGCGCCGAGGAGCCCGACCACCATCGAGATCAGGATGCCAAGCACGCTTGCGTGCACCGTCAGCGCCAGACCCGCGCGGAGTGCGGGGATCTGGCGCAGCAGGTAGTCGAGGTCGAACTCCACGCCGGGTGGAACTCAGCGCGCGGCGGGTTTCGGCGCCGTGTGTGCCTCGATATAGAACGGGCGGATCTCGGCCGGGATCCATTTGTCGATCCAGGTCCGGTACAGGTTCTCCGCCTTCATCCGTGCCAGCGCGGCGTTGATCCAGGCCATCCATTCCGGCTCGTTCTTGCGCACGCCGACCGCGGCGTCGGAGACCGCGAACTGCTCGCCCACCAGCCGCAGGCTGGGATCGCGCGCGGCGATCACCACCAGCGTCGCGGTATCGTGGGCATAGGCATCGCCACGGCCCTGCAGCAGCGCCTGCAGCGCATCGGCGGCGGTGTTGAGGCGGAGCGTGTTCAACCCCGGCATGTTGGCATCGAACCACAGCGCCTGGGTGGTGCCGCGCAGCATGATCACGGTGCGGTTTCTTACGTCATCGAGCTTGTGGATCGGGCTGTCCTTCTTCACCAGCAGATCCGACCCGCCCCAGCGATAGGCGTCGGAGAAGTCGATCACACGCGCGCGCTCCGGCGTGACGCCGAGTGTCGCGATCAGGAGGTCGACGCGCTTGGCGTTCAGCTGCGGGATGCGGTTCTCGGCGGTGACGCAGGTGAGGTCCGCCTTGTCGGCGGAACCGAACGCCCAGGCCGCCATCTGGCGCGCCATCTCCACCTCGACGCCGGCGAAGCCGCCATCGGGGCCGCGGAAACCGTAGGGAGGCTGGTCGCAGCGCACGCCGATGCGCAGCTGGCCCTGGTCGCGGATGAAGCCGGGCAGCGGCGGCATGGTCTGCGCCGCGACCGTGCCGCTCAACAGCGCGAAGCCGGCGGCAAGCCCGCCGGCAATGATCGTACGTCGCAGCATCATGCTTCTCCCTTTCCCTTGCGAAGCGGGGTCGTGCGGCCCAGCCGTTCCGCGATAACCTCGCCAGGCCGCGCGGTAAAGTCGCGCAGGTGGTAGGCGGCACTGCCGGCCGGCACCATCAGCGGCTTCAGTGGCGCGAACGGCAGCGGATCGAAAGCGATGTCGGCGAAGAAACTCCGCCGGTTGGGGCGGCCCAGCATCAGCTGCGCCGCATGAAAGCCAAGCCAGGTCATCAGCGCCACGCCATTGCCGTTGCAGCCGACCGCGTGCAGCACGCCATCCCGCTCGGCCACGTGCGGCATGCGGTCGGACGTCATGCCGACGAATCCGCCCCAGGCATGGGTGATGCGGATGTCGGCAAGATCGGGGAAAATCCGCCGCATGCGCGCGTGCATCGCCGGCGCCAGTTTCTCGGGCGCGATGTCGCGCACCCGCGGCCGGCAGCCGAACAGCAGGCGCGTGCCGTCGGGCGAGGG
>JADYYZ010000018.1 GCA_020853405.1 Acetobacteraceae bacterium | reverse complement strand
CGACATTGCCGCTCAGCACGCGGAACCGCTCGACCGGCACGCCCATCAGGCCCGCCATCTGCGCGCGCAGGCCGAACACGCCCTGGCAGCCGACATGCAGCGTGAATTTCTGCAAGGCCTCGTCCCATTCGGCGATCGCGGCGCGTGGCTCCATCGCGCAGACCACGATGCGGTTGTTGCGCAGCGGCAGCCGCGCGACATGGCGCGCGCGCCGGAACGCCTCGGCCACCTTCGCGGCGTCGCCGAAATGGAAATCCAGCACCACGTTGCCCGGCCAGCCCTCGTAGATGGTCGGCGCGCCGGGCGCGGCGGCGGCAGCGGCATCGGTGACCGCGGGCAGCGGCTCGACATCGAGCAGCACGGCCTCGGCGGCGTCGCGCGCCTCGGTCCTGGTCGCGGCCACCACGCAGGCGAGGGGGTCGCCCACGAACCGCACCTTGCCCTCGGCCAGCGCGTGGCGCTCGGGCGCCTTCATCTCGCTGCCGTCGCGATGGCGGAACGGCAATGTGCAGCGCAGCGTGCCGTACTGGCGCACGTCCTCGGCGGTATAGATGCCGAGCACGCCCGGCATCGCGCGCGCCGCCGTGGTATCGATGCCCCGCAGCACGCCGTGCGCATAGGGGCTGCGGACGATCACCGCATGCGCCTCTCCGGGCAGCGAGATGTCATCCGAATAGCGGCCCCTGCCGGTCAGCAGGACCGGGTCTTCCTGGCGTCGCACCGGCTGGCCGATGCCGAAACGCAAGGTGGTGCCATCCGGCATCATGGTGTCGGGCATGGGTTTCGTGCTTCCGGGTGGTTGGCTGGCCGACTCTGGCCCGGTTCACCGGGTCGGTAAACCCTCAGCGCGCGGGCCTCGGGTCGGCGCCGGGTTCCGCGCCGGGTTCGGCGCCGGGTTCCGCGTCGGGAAGAACCTTGCCCGGGTTCATGATGCCGTGCGGGTCGAGCGCTGCCTTGATGGTGCGCATCACCGAGAGCGCCTCGCCGTGTTCGGGCGGCATGAACTTGCGCTTGCCATGGCCGACGCCGTGTTCGCCGGTGCAGGTACCGCCCAGGCGGATCGCGCGCATCACCAGCCGTTCGTTCAGCCGTTCCGCGGCCGCGACCTCGGCCGCATCCTCCGGCCTGACCAGGAAGCCCCAGTGGAAATTGCCGTCGCCGACATGGCCGACCAGGGCGCTGTAGAAGCCGGTCTCGGCCATGTCCTTCTCGGTCGCGGCCAGGCACTCGGCCAGCGCGCTGATCGGCACGCAGACGTCGGTCGGCCATACCTTCGCGCCCGGCCGCTGCGCCAGGAACGCGTAGTGCACGTTGTGGCGGGCCTGCCACAGGCGGCTTCGCTCGGCCTGGTCGCGACTCCACTGCATCGCCTGCGCGCCATGCGAATCGGCGATCGCGGCAAAATTCCTGGCCTGCTCCTCCACCCCTGCCGGCGAACCGTGGAACTCCAGGAACAGGGTGGGCGTCTCGGCATAGGCCAGTTTCGAGAACGCGTTCACCGCGCGCACGGTGTTGCTGTCCATCAGCTCGATGCGGGCCATGGGCAGGCCGGACTGGATCGCCTCGATCACCGTGGCGACCGCCTGCGCGATGCTGGGGAACGGACAGACCGCGCCCAGCACCGCTTCGGGGATGCCGAACAGCCGCACCGTCACGTCGGTGATCACGCCCAGCGTGCCCTCGCTGCCGACGAACAGCCTGGTCAGGTCGTAGCCCGCCGAACTCTTCCTCGCGCGCGAGGCGGTGCGGATGAAACTGCCGTCGGCCAGCACCACGCCGAGGCTCACCACCGTCTCGCGCATGGTGCCGTAGCGCACCGCGTTGGTGCCCGACGCCCTGGTCGCCGCCATGCCGCCCAGCGTCGCATCGGCGCCGGGATCGACCGCGAAGAACAGGCCGAGGTCGCGCAGATCGGCGTTCAGCTGCTTGCGCGTGACGCCCGCCTCGACCGTGGCGTCGAGGTCCTGGGGCCGGACCGCGATGATGCGGTTCATGCCGGAAAGGTCGATGCAGACGCCGCCCCGCACCGCGCCTACATGGCCCTCGAGCGAGGTGCCGACGCCGAACGGAATAACCGGCACGCGGTGCGCGGCACAGGCCCTGACCACGGCCTGGACCTCCTCGGTCGAGGCGACCCGGGCCACCGCATCGGGCGGGCGGGCCGGGTGCCAGCTCTCGTCGTGGCCGTGATGCGCGCGGTCGGCCTCCGAGGTGGAAAGCCGCCCGCCCAGCAGGGCGCGGAGCCGCTCCAGCAGCGCGGGCGCGAGCGCGGAGGCAGGCGGGCCATCACTCATCAAGAATCCTCCCCGCCCACCTTGGCGGCCCTGCCCGCTTCGCGCCAGACTTGTTCCGACAGGCTTCCATCAGCCCCGGCCGGCCGGACCGGGACAGCGGATTGCACGAGGAGCGTCGGATGGCAGAAAAACGCAAGATCGTCATTACCTGCGCGGTGACCGGCAGCGTGCACACGCCCAGCATGTCGCCGCACCTGCCGCTCTCGCCCGACGAGATCGCCACCGCCGCGATCGAGGCGGCCGAGGCGGGAGCCACCGTGCTGCACCTGCACGCCCGCGACCCGAAGGACGGGCGGCCAAGCCCGGCGGTCGAGCATTTCATGGCGTTCCTGCCGCGCATCAAGCAGTCGACCGACGCGGTCGTGAACATCACCACCGGCGGCGGCGCCGGCATGAGCCTGGAAGAACGCCTGGCCGGGCCGCTGGCAGTCAGCCCCGAGATGACCAGCCTCAACATGGGCAGCATGAATTTCGGCATCTTCCCGATGCTGGATCGCCCGCGGGAATGGAAATACGAGTGGGAGAAGGTGCACCTGGAAGGCAGCCGGGCCGGCATCTTCCGCAACACCTTCGCCGACATCGAGCGCATCATGAAGGAGCTCGGCGAGGGCCACGGCACGCGCTTCGAGTTCGAATGCTACGATGTCGGGCATCTCTACAGCCTCGCGCATTTCGTCGAGCGCGGGCTGTACAAGCCGCCGGTGTTCCTGCAGCTGATCTTCGGCATCCTGGGCGGGATCGGGGCCGAGATGGACAACCTGATCCACATGAAGCGGGTGGCCGACCGGCTGTTCGGCGAGGACTACCTGTTCAGCGTGATGGCCGCCGGCCGGCACCAGATTCCGTTCGCGACCCAGGGCGCGATGATGGGCGGCAACGTGCGCGTCGGGCTCGAGGATTCGCTCTATATCGGCGCCGGCGAGCTGGCGACATCGAACGCCCAGCAGGTGGCGAAGATCAGGCGCATCGTCGAGGAGCTCGGGCTTGGCATCGCCTCGCCGGCCGAGGCCAGGAAGATGCTGGCGCTGAAGGGCGGCGACCGGGTGAAGTTCTAGGAGCGCGCGCCATGGCACAGCAGAAGGTCGCGCTGGTCAGCGCGGGCGGCAGCGGCATGGGGGCGGCGGCGGCGCGGAAACTGGCGGCGGACGGGTTCGCCGTCGGCATCCTCTCCTCCTCCGGCAAGGGCGAGGCACTGGCGCGTGAACTCGGTGGCATCGGCGTCACCGGGTCGAACCAGTCGGTCGCCGACCTGCAGCGCCTGGTCGAGCTCGCGATGGCGCGCTGGGGGCGGATCGACGCGCTGGTGAATTCCGCCGGGCATGGCCCCCGCGCGCCGGTGCTGGAGATTACCGACGAGGACTGGCACCGCGGCATGGAGGTGTATTTCCTGAGCGCGGTGCGACCGACCCGGCTGGTGACACCGATCATGCAACGCCAGAAATCGGGTGCGATCGTCAACATCTCGACCTTCGCGACCTTCGAGCCGGAGCCGGCCTTTCCCACCTCCGGCGTGTTCCGCGCCGGCCTTGCCGCCTTCTGCAAACTGTTCGCCGACCGCTACGCCGCCGACAATATCCGCATGAACAACGTGCTGCCGGGCTTCATCGACAGCCTGCCCGAGAAGGAGGAAATCCGCCGCCGCATCCCGATCGGCCGCTATGGCCACGTCGGGGAAGTGGCCGAGCTGGTGGCGCTGCTCGCCTCCGAGCGCGGCGGCTACATCACCGGCCAGAACATCCGGATCGACGGCGGCATCACGCGCTCGGTATAGGAAGCGGAAACGGCCTCGGATCGGCAAACCGCCGCACCACGTTCTCGATCAGTTTCGCGCAGGAATTGTCGTAGCCATCCACCGGCAGCGCGCCGACAAAATTCATCGACCCGACCGAGAACACCGCGCCGCCGCCCGCCGCCTCGAAGAAGGTGATGTCGCTGCGGATGATCTGTTCGTGCGTGCCGGGCCACTCGATGGAAAGCCGCTCCTCGTTCACCGGGTGGTATTCCGGGTCGCTGACCACCGCGCGCGCGACCACCAGCGCGTGCAGCGGCGTGCCGAGCCGGAAATCGATGCGGTCGAGCTCGTGCCCGGCAGCCCCACCGCCCATCAGTCCCCGCCCGCCGAATTCTTCGCCAGGCACCGCGGCCAGCCCCTCGCGCATGAAGGCGACGCGCGGATCGCCGATGCCGTCGAGCCAGGTATAGGGATAGGCCTTGTAGTCGCCCTGGGTCGAGAAGCCGACGCCGACCAGCGATTGCGGCGTGCGGCCCACCCGCCGCCACAGCCCGCCCAGGGTGCCGTCGAACTGGTGGAAATACTCTCCCGGTTCCGCCGCCCAGACGCGAATCCCACCCTCGGCGCGGCGGATCTCCAGCGCCCACGGCCCGTCGGCGTGCGGCACGACCTTCCAGTAGAAGCCGTTGCCGCCCATGTACATGAACCGCCCGCCTGTACCGATGTAGCCGGCGATCGCATCCCAGGTCTCGACCGTGTGGTATTCCGGGTGCTGGCCTGTGAGCACACACGCATAGGGCGCGAGGGCAGCCGTTCCCTCGGCCTGGAGGTCGTGGTCGGTCAGCACCTCGACCGCGATACCCTTGCGATCGAGCAGATCGAGAAGGTAGCTGTCGGCGACAAGCCAGTAGGTGCCGGACTCGTACTCCTCGATGCCGGCGTGCTGCACCTGGTTCACCCGCTTGTCGATCATCGGCCGGCGCATCGAGGCGATCGAGATGCCGCTGCCATCGAGATGGTCGTCGTAGGTGGAAAGCCCGTATTCGGGATGCCCGGTCGGCGTGTGCGACAGCGCCCCCCAGGCGGGCGCGTGCGCGTGGATGCGCGCGGCACGGTCGTCGCGCCTGAAGTTGGCGTAGATCTGGTAGGTGAAGGTCGGCAGCAGCAGCGCCACGCGGGCGCGGCGCCCCGGGTCGCGGGCGCGCACGGCGAACGGGATGATGTCGCGCGCGCCATCGGCATCCAGGTGCAGGGCATAGAGGCCGCTCGGCCAGTCGTCGGGGATGGCGAGCGCAAGCGATGGCTGCCAGCCGAGATCGCCGACATCGTCGGCGTGGAAATGGATCGCGCCATAGTGCGCCGGATTCTCCACCCAGCGATGCGCACTGCCGTCCCATGCCGCGCCGGTGACCGCCCGCGTCGGCAGGTTGCGGAGGATGCCATCCGCGTGCTGCGGCCCGAGATCGGTCGCGGTGTCGGTCGCGATCGCGCGGGAGAAATCCCACAAGGCAACGGTGCCGTTCGCCACCACGCCCAGGGGCGCGCGCTGGGTCGCCAGCATGGCGTCGATCTCGGCAATCCCCGCGGCGATCCAGGGCCTTTCCAGCTTGCCGGTGAACCGCGTGGCCTGGTCGGCCGCGATCCTGAGCCGGCAGGCGCCTTCCGGCCGGGTGGCGATCGGTGCGGTCGCCGTTTCCGCCTCCTCCCGGTCAAGGCGCGGCGCGCGCGGCGCCTGGTGCAGCGTCGCGACGCCGCCGGCAAGCACCAGCACCACGTCGTGCCAGCGGCGCGGCGTGAGCTTCCTTGTGCAGGCGATCTCCGCCTCGCCGATGCGCGCGAACGCCGACCCATGCCGGAGCCCGATCGCGATCGGCACGGCGCCGTCCAGCGTCAGCAGCGGCTGCACCGCATCGGTCCCGAGCGTCGGCAACAGCGTGATGGCGAAGGCCAGCGCGCCATCGTCCGGCAGCACGAGCTGCGGCACCTCGATGAACGAGCCGCGCGCGATCGGCTGCGCCTGCCCCTGGTGCCTGCCCTCGATCGCGCAATGCATCGCGATCTCGCGATAGCCCGGCCCGGCCGGGTTGGGATCGCCGCACAGCACCCGCGCCACCCGCGCCGAATAGGGGCGCGGGCGGTCGGTGGCGACGTGGAAGCGGATCGTGCCGCCCTGCTTCACGCTCCAGCGGTCGGCATAGCCGGTGACAGGCAGCACCATCGCGCGGCGCTCAGGCCCGGCGCAGGTTCCAGAACAGCGGCAGCCCCTTCAGCATGCCGGAAAGGTTCGCGCGGTAGGCGGTGTTCTGGTACCAAAGGCCGAGCGGGATGTAGGGCACGTCGATGAACGCCTGGCGCTGGATCTCGCGGCCGATGCGCCGGCGCGAATCATCGTCCGAAGCCTCGAACAGCCACTCGTCGCGAAGTTTTTCGAGCCCCGGCGAGGTCGACCAGCCGAAACTGGCATTGCGGCCGGTGCCGCGGATGAAGTTGTGCGCCGCCGGGTTGATCTGCGAGGTCGCGGCGGTGAACGTGCACATGCTGTTCCAGCCGCCGCGATCGGGTGGTTCGGTGTTGACGATGCGGCGCAGCGTGGTGCCCCAGTCGGTGGCGACCACATCGACGTTCAGCCCCATGTTGCGCATCATGTCGGCCGCCACCAGCCCCATCGCGGTGATCGGCGGGAAGTCGGTGGTGTGCAGGTGCACCACCTTCTCGCCCTTGTAGCCGGCGGCTTCCAGCGCCTGCTTCGCGCGCGCGGTGCTGCGCACCTGCAGCGCCTGCATCCCCTCGTCGTTGGCCATCACGCCGCCGGGGGCCAGGAAGCCGATATCGTCGCGCCACAATTTGTGGTCGGCGCCGGCCACCGCCTGCATGAAGTCGGCCTGGTTCACCGCCATCACCACGGCGCGGCGGATCGCCGGGTTGTCGAACGGCGGGTGCAGGTGGTTGAAGCGGAGCACGCCCGGGAATCCCGAGGTCTCGATCACCTCGAGCTTCAGCTGGCGGTTGCGCGCCAGCACCGGCACGAGGTCGGCCGGCGGCTGCTCCCACCAGTCGATCTCGCCGGTCTGCAGCGCCGCCGCCGCGGTCGAGGCATCGGGCAGGTTGCGCCATTCGACGCGATCGAAATGCGCAACCTTCGGCCCGGCGATGAACGAGGCGGTGCCCGAGGGCCGCGGCACGTAGCCCTCGAAGCGCGCATAGACATCGAGCGAACCGGGCACGCGCTCGGACACGACGTAGCGGAACGGGCCGCTGCCGATCACCTCGGGGATCTGCTGGAACGGGTCCGTCTTCGCGATCCGCTCCGGCATCATGAAGCAGGTGTTGGTGCCGCCCTTGCCCAGGGCCTCCGGCAGCAGCGGGAAGGGCCGCTTCAGGCGGAAGCGGATGGTGCGGTCATCGGGGGCGGAGATCTCGTCGACGATCGTCATCATCGCCAGCCCGAAGGTGTCGCGCCTGCCCCAGCGGCCAAGGCTCGCGACACAGTCGCGCGCCAGCACCGGCGTGTCGTCGTGGAAGCGCAGCCCCTCGCGCAGGCGCAGATCCCATTGCCTGCCGTCGTCGGAGACGGTGTGGCCCTCGACCATCTGCGGCTGCACCACCAGCCGGTCGTCCCAGCCGTACAGCGTGTCCCAGACCATCAGGCCGTGGTTTCGCGTGACGAACCCGGTTGACCAGATCGGGTCCAGCACGGCGAGCCCCGCCTGGGCGACGAACTTCAGCGTGCGCGGCGCCTGCGCGGGCGCAAGGCGCGGTGCGGCCAGGGCGGCCGCGGTGGTTGCGGCGGTGGCGGCAAACAGGGTGCGACGGCGCATCAATCTCTCCCGGCGTGATTTTCCGGCAGGCTGTCCTGCCGGCGCGCCGCGGTCAATGCGGCATCGGGTCAAAAGCGATCACCGGGAAAGGCGCTGCCCGGAATCGCGCGTGGCCGGGGTGGCGGGCCGGCCGCCACCCCGTTCGCGCAAGCGGGGCAGGCGGGTGGGCGCCCTACTTCGCCGCACCCTTGGGGTCGGCCACCATCCGCAGATACGGCTTCAGCGCCTTCCAGCCGCCGGGGAAGCGCTGCTTCGCATCCTCGTCGGAGAGGCTCGGCACGATGATCACGTCATCGCCGGGGGTCCAGTTCACCGGGGTTGCCACCTTGTGCGCGTCGGTCAGCTGAAGGCTGTCGATCACCCGCAGCACCTCGGTGAAGTTGCGCCCCGTGCTGGGCGGATAGGTGAGGGTCAGGCGCACCTTCCGGTTGGCGTCGATCACGTAGACCGTGCGCACGGTCACCGCCGGGTCGGCCTCGGGGTGGATCATGTCGTACTTGGCGCTGACCGACTTGTCGGCATCGGCGATCACCGGGAAGTTCAGCCGCTGCCCCTGGGTCTCCTCGATGTCCCTGGCCCAGCCGTCGTGGCGGTCGGGCGTGTCGACCGAAAGCCCGATGATCTTCACGTTGCGCTTGTCGAACTCCGGCTTCAGCCGGGCGGCTTCCGCCAGTTCGGTGGTGCAGACCGGCGTATAGTCCTTGGGGTGGCTGAACAGTACGCCCCAGGAATCGCCCAGCCAGTCGTGGAAGCGGATCCGCCCCTCGCTGCTGTCCTGCTCGAAATCGGGGGCGATCTGGCCCAGCTGGATACCCATTGCGATCTCTCCTCGTTGAATGAGGCCGGCTACATCGAGGCTGCCGCGCCGAAAATCAACCCCATGCTGCCGGCCGCGCCGGCGCGCTATGCTGGAACGACCCACCCCTCGCCCTCGCCCGGAAACCACGACCATGGACCATCCCGCCCCTCTCCTTTCCGAGCTGGCCCCGTTTCGCCAGGCGATCGCCCGGCACCGGCTGGCCGACGAGCACGCGCTGGCAGCACGCCTTGCCGATGAGGCCGGCGCGATCCCGGCCGCGGCCGCCGCCGCCGAAGCCGCAACCCTGGTTGCCTTCCTGCGCAGCCAGGGCAAGCCCGGCCTGATGGAGCGGTTCCTGGCCGAATACGGGCTTTCCACCGAGGAGGGGGTGGCGCTGATGTGCCTCGCCGAGGCGCTTTTGCGCGTCCCCGATGCCGCCACCGCCGATGCGCTGATCCGCGACAAGGTTTCCGGCGCCGACTGGTCGCGCCATCTCGGCCAGTCCTCCTCGCCGCTGGTCAATGCCTCGACCTGGGCGCTGATGCTGACCGGGCGCGTGATCGGCCCGCCCGACGGGGTCGAGATGGATGTCGCGGGTGCCGCGCGCCGGCTGCTGCGCCGCGCCGGGGAGCCGGTGATCCGCACTGCCTCGGGCCAGGCGATGAAGGTGCTCGGCGGCCAGTTCGTGCTGGGCACCGACATCGCCGATGCGATGACCAACGCCCGCGCATCCGAGGCGAAGGGCATCACCTTCAGCTACGACATGCTGGGCGAGGCAGCGCGCACCGATGCCGATGCCGAGCGCTATTTCCGCGCCTATGCCGACGCGATCGCGGCGATCGCCGGCGCGGCGGGGGCCGGGGGCGTGCGCGCCAACCCCGGCATCAGCGTGAAACTCTCCGCGCTTGACCCGCGCTACGAGACCGGCCAGCACGACCGCGCGATGCGCGTGCTGGTGCCGCGCGTGGTGGCGCTGGCCGGGGCGGCACGCAAGGCGAACATGGGCTTCAACATCGATGCCGAGGAAGCCGACCGGCTCGACATCTCGCTCGACATCATCGAGGCGAGCCTCCGCGACGGCTCGCTTGCCGGCTGGGACGGCTTCGGCGTGGTCGTGCAGGCCTATGGCCGGCGCGCAGGCCCCGTGCTCGACTACCTGCATGCGCTCGCCGGCACCCTCGATCGGCGGCTGATGGTGCGGCTGGTCAAGGGCGCCTACTGGGATGCCGAGATCAAGCGCGCGCAGGTGCTGGGCGAGCCGGGCTTCCCGGTGTTCACGCGCAAGGCCCACACCGATGTCTCCTACCTCGCCTGCGCACGCAAACTGCTTGGCATGACGGATCGGATCTATCCGCAGTTCGCCACCCACAACGCGCACACCATCGCCGCGATCCTGGCGCTCCACCCCGACCCGCAGGCGTTCGAGTTCCAGCGCCTGCACGGCATGGGCGAGGCGCTGCACGACGAGGTGATTCGCCGCCACGCCACCAGGCTCCGCATCTACGCCCCGGTCGGCGTGCACAAGGACCTGCTTGCCTACCTGGTGCGGCGGCTGCTGGAGAACGGCGCCAACAGTTCGTTCGTGCACCAGGTGCTGGATGCGGCGGTGCCGATCCCGCGCGTGGTCGCCGACCCGGTCGCGGCCGCGCGCGCGGCGGCATTCTCGCCGCACCCGCGCATCGCGCCGCCGCCGGCGCTGTACGGCCCGTCGCGCGTCAACAGCCGCGGCTGGAATCTCGACGACCCGGAATCCGCGGCCGCGCTTGATGCCGCGATGGCGCCGTGGCGGAGCGCGCGCTGGCACACCGGCGCCGGCCCGGAGGGAGCGCCGGTGCACAACCCGGCCAACCCCGACGACCTGGTCGGCGTGGTGCGGCCGGCAACGCCGGCGCAGGCGCGCGCGGCCCTTGGCGCGGCCGCTGCCAGCAGCTGGGGGCACACACCGATCGCGGAGCGCGCCGCGGCACTCCGCCGCGCTGCCGACCTCTACGAGGCGAACGCGCCGGAACTGATGGCGCTGGCGGTGCGCGAGGCAGGCAAGACCCGCACGGATGCGGTGGCGGAGCTGCGCGAGGCGGTGGATTTCCTGCGCTACTACGCGGCCGAGGCGGAGACCACCCTGCACGACCGCGCGCCGCTGGGGCCGGCGCTCTGCATCAGCCCGTGGAACTTCCCGCTTGCCATCTTCACCGGCCAGGTCGCGGCCGGGCTTGCCGCCGGCAACCCTGTGCTCGCCAAGCCCGCCGAGCAGACGGCGCTGATCGCGGCGCGCGCGGTCGCGCTGCTGCACGAGGCAGGCATCCCCGCCGATGCCCTGCAGCTGCTGCCCGGCGACGGCCCGACGCTGGGCGGCGCGCTGCTGGCGGACGCGCGCGTGAAACTGATCGTGTTCACCGGCTCGACCGAGACCGCGCGCGCGATCGAGAAACTGGCGGCACGGCATCTCGCCCCCGACGTGCCGCTGATCGCCGAGACCGGCGGCATCAACGCCATGATCGTCGATTCCAGCGCGCTGCCCGAACAGGTGGTGCGCGATGCCGTCGCGTCGGCCTTCCAGTCGGCGGGCCAGCGCTGCTCGGCGCTGAGACTCCTGTGCCTCCAGCAGGACGTCGCCGGGCCGGTGCTGGAGATGCTGGAGGGCGCGATGCGCTGCCTCGTGCTCGGCGATCCGTGGGAGCGGTCGACCGATGTCGGGCCGCTGATCGACGAGGAGGCGCGGACGCGCATCGCGGGCCATCTTCGCCGGCACCCGCCCGCCGCCCAGCTCGACGCCCCGGCGCGCGGCACCTTCCTGGGGCCGGCGATCGTGCGGCTCGGCTCGATCGAGGCGCTGCGCGAGGAGATTTTCGGCCCCGTGCTGCACGTGACGAGTTTCGCAGCACAGGAGATCGAGACCGTGGTCGAGCGCATCAACGCGCTGGGCTATGGCCTGACCATGGGCCTGCACACGCGGCTGGAGGACCGGGTGCGGCGCGTGGTCGAGCGGGCACGGGTCGGCAACCTGTACGTGAACCGCAACCAGATCGGCGCGGTGGTCGGGGTGCAGCCGTTCGGCGGCGAGGCGCTTTCCGGCACCGGGCCGAAGGCGGGCGGGCCGCTTTACCTGCGGCGCTTCTCGCGCCCGCTGGCACCCGACCCGATCGGCGAGCTCGGCCAGATCCGCGCCCGCGCCGGCGACCTGCCCGGCCCGGCGGGCGAGAGCAACCGGCTCAGCCTGCATCCACGCGGCCGGGCGCTGTGCCTGGGCGAGGGCGAGGCGCTGGCGGCCTCGATCGAGGCCGCGCGCGAGGCCGGCAACGACGTGCTGCTGGCGAACCAGGGCGAGGACCCGCTGGCGCTGGCGACGCGCGCCGATGTGGCGCTGGTGCTGGCGCCCGCCGGCCTCCCCGCGCTCGCCGAACTGCGCCAGGCGCTGGCCGCCCGGCCGGGGCCGCTGGTGCCGCTGCTGGTCGGCGCCCCGGAAGCGGCGATGCTGGTGCACGAACGCTCGCTGTCGGTCGACACCACCGCCTCGGGCGGCAACGTCGCGCTGCTGGCGGCGGGGGGATAGCGCGGGGGGATAGCGCGGGGGGATAGCGCGGGAGAATAGCGCGGGGGGCAGGGCGGCGGCAGCAACGGCGTCACGCAACCTGAGGCAGGATCGGGAACTCCTTGCGCAGCCCGGCATAAAGGGCGTGGATCGCCGCAGGCCCGGCCGGCAGCGCCGCGCCTTCGGCGAACAGGCGATCGAGGATGTGGTGCTTCAGGTAGAAGCGCCATTCGACCGGCGCGGCAGCCAGGATGCGCGTCAGTGCGTCGTAGCGCTCGCGCGTCATCACGCTCTCATACTCCGTGCGCGCCGGGCCGTAGTCGAAGCCGATGGGGCCGGCCCAGGCAGCCTCCATGGCAGCGCGAAGCCGCGCCGTCTCCGCCTGGTCGATCGCACCCTTCGTGATCGCGACGCCGTAGAGCTGCCGCGCCGCCGCTGTAGAGACGAAGCCGCCGCGCACATCCTTCAGCACCAGCGCCGGATCGCGCCGATGCGCAGGCCCATGCCCGCCGCCGCCCGGCCCCTGCACGCGCAGCACATCGCCCGGCTTCAGCGGCACGATGTCGGCATTGCCGAGCTCGACCTGGTCGTTGCGGCCCGGATTGCGCGTGAAGCGCGAGGGCACGCCCGCGCCCCCGCCCTGCACGCCCCAGGCAGCGAAGCGCGAGCGGTCGCGGTTGCGTGCCGTGACCACGGTATCCGGCGCGAACACCTGGAACTCCATCAGCGTCGCGCTGCCGCCGCGGAACCGGCCGGCGCCGCCGGTGTCGGGCGCAAGCCCGTAGCGGCGCATGCGCACCGGGATTTCCGCCTCGATGATCTCGACCGGGGTGTTGCGCAGGAAGCAGGTATTGGCGCCCGACGCCTCGGTGCCGTCCTGCACGATGTTGCCGCCGGCGCCACCGCCGACCGGCCCCATCGAGGCCATCACCGTGCGCCCGTCGCGGGTCATGGTCTTGATGTTGATGATGGCAAGCCCGCCCGCGGGCGAGGCCGCGAGCTGCTCCGGCAGCGCCTGGACAAAGGCGCCGAAGATCGCCTGCATGATGGTGACGCAGGTCAGGCTGCGCATCCCGACCGCCGCCGGGTGCTTCGGGTTCACCACCGTGCCTTCGGGCAGGATCGCCCGCACCGAGCGCAGCAGGCCGGCATTCATGGCAAGGCGCGGGTTCAGCGTGTGCAGCACGTAGACGAAGGCGACCAGCGGCAGCACGTGCCGCTCGCGCCCGCCGGTCGGCACGTTCAGCGAGGAACGGAGCTGCGGGTCGCTGCCGGTGAAGTCGAGCTCGGCAAGGTCGCCCTTGATGCGCAGCGTCACGGCGATGCGGCAGGGCTTGCCCTCGCCGTCGGAATCCTCGTCGGCATAGTCGGCGAAGAAATACTCGCCATCCGGGATGGCGCGCAGGATGGCGCGGGCCTGTGCCTCCGCGTAGTCCATCAGCTGGGCGATGCCGGCACGGAAGGTCTCCGGCCCGAACCGCTCGATCATCTCCAGGATCTTGCGCTCGCCGGTGTTGACCGAGGCGATCTGCGCGTTGAGGTCGCCCCAGTTCTGCTCGGGCAGGCGGACATTGATGCCCAGCATGTCGACCAGCCGTTCGTCCAGCACGCCGTCGCTTACCAGCTTGGTCGGCGGCACGCGGATGCCTTCCTGGTGCACTTCATAGAGCGTGCGCGAGAGGCTTGCCGGCACCGCGCCGCCCATGTCGGTGTTGTGGATGTGGCCGGCGGCGAACGCCACCACCTCGCCCTGGTGGAACACCGGCTTCCAGATATGGATGTCGGGCGTGTGGGTGGCCACGAACCCGGAATAGGGGTCGTTGGTGATGCAGATGTCGCCTTCGCGGTAGTCCTTGATGGCAGCGACCGCCGGCCCGTAATCGAGCCCGACATACCAGGTCGCCCCCAGCGCCAGCGGCGAGGCGAAGGTCAGGCCCTCCGGCGTCAGCAGCCCGCACGAGAAATCCTCGGTCTCCTTGACGAAGGTCGAATGCGCGGTGCGCATCAGCGTATAGGCCATGGCCTCGGCCGCCGAGGCGGCGTAGTTGGCCAGGATCTGCAGGGCGGTGCCGTCGAGCTTCACGGCGCCTCTCCTTCCGCGAGCTCGCGCTCGATATGCATGATGCCGTAGCCGTCGACGCGCACGATGTGGCCGGGCAGCACGCAGGTGGTGCAGTCGTCCTGCGTGACCACGGCGGGGCCGGCGAAGACGTGGCCGGCGCCGAGGCTCGCGCGGCTGATCAGCGGCAC
The DNA here is from genome assembly GCA_020853405.1 of Acetobacteraceae bacterium. GTDB lineage: Bacteria > Pseudomonadota > Alphaproteobacteria > Acetobacterales > Acetobacteraceae > JADYYZ01. Next base: position 6,002 of record JADYYZ010000018.1, on the reverse strand, counting down.
CTCGCGCCAGGCGCCGTCGAGATGGATGCTGGCGCTGCCGGCGATCGCGACCGGGCCATCGGCCGGCGGGGCGGCGGGCAGTTCGGGCTTCGGCGCGCGGCCGGCCGCGACCAGCCGGAGGGCGACGATCTGCAACGATGCGCGCCGGTCGAAATGGCCGTAGATGCGCCGGTGCTCGGCGTGGAACGCCTCGGCGATCGCGCCGAGATCACCGCCATCGATCCATTCCGCCTGCACGGGCGTTTCCAGCTCGAACGACTGTCCCTTGTAGCGGAGTTCCGCGGAGACGCTCAGTTCCGCCGGCCCGTGATAGCCCTGGTCCTGCCGCAGCCAGGCTTCGCCGCGCTGCTTCAGGCCAGCGAGCTCCTGTGCGAGCTCGGGCAGCGCCTCGGCGGTCAGGTCGCGGAACACCGTGCGCACGAAGTCGTTCTTGAGGTCGGCGATCAGCCCGCCCAGCGCCGAAAGCACGCCCGGCGTGGTCGGCACCACGACGTGGCGGATGCCGATCTCGCGCGCCAGGAACGAGGCGATCATCGGGCCCGCGCCGCCGAAGGCAAGCAGCGAGAAACTGCGCGGGTCGATGCCGTAGCGCGACACCACGGCGCTGACGCCGGCATACATGCCGGAAACCGCGATCTCGATGATCGCGCTCGCGGTCTCCTCGACCCCCTTGCCCAGGCGCCCGGCAAGCGTGCCGATGGCGCGGCGGGCGGCATCGCGATCGACCGTAACGGCACCGTAGCCGAGCGGCGTCTGGCCGATCCAGCCATTGACCGCGAACGCATCGGTGATCGTCGGGCGGGAGCCGCCGCGGCCATAGCAGACGGGTCCCGGCGAGGATCCTGCGCTCTCCGGCCCGACCTTCAGCACGCCATGCTCGTCGACCCAGGCGATCGAGCCGCCGCCGTCGCCGATCGAGGCGACCGAGACCGAGGGGATGAAGACCTGGAACTCGCCGATGAACTCGCCGGTGCCGAAGCGCGGCTCGCCGTCGGTGATCAGGGCGACGTCGGCGCTGGTGCCGCCGACATCGAGGCTGAGGCAGTTCCTGAGCTTCGCCAGCCGCGCCACATAGGCCGCGCCGATCACGCCCGAGGCGGTGCCGGACAGCACCATCTGGATGCAGTCGCGCTTGGCCTGGTCGGCGGTCATCACGCCGCCGTTCGACTTCGTGACACGCAGGCCGCAGGCGATGCCGACGCTGGCCAGCGCCTCCTGCAACGAGGTGAGGTAGCGCGCGATCCGCGGCTGCACATAGCCCGAGATCACGGCGGTGATGGTGCGTTCGTATTCGCGGATGATCGGCCAGACCTCGGCCGAGGTGAACACCGGCATGTCGGGCGCGATGCGCTGCACGATGGCCTTCGCCGCCAGTTCGTGCGCCGGGTTGCGATAGGCGTGCAGCAGCGCGATCACGATGCCCTCGGCCCCGGCGGCGCGGGCTGCCTCGACCGCTTCCAGCACGCTCGCCTCGTCGAGCGCGGACTCCTCGCTGCCGTCGGCGTCCAGCCTGCCGTCGATGCCGAACACGCGCTCGCGCGGGATCAGCACCTCCGGCCGGCGCGACAGCAGGTTGTACATGTCGGCGATCTTGAGGCGCGCCATCTCCAGCACGTCCTCGAAGTTGCGCGTCGTGAACAGCGCCAGCGCGATCCCCTTGCGCTGGATCACGGAATTCACACCCACCGTCGTGCCGTGTGTGAAGTAGGTCACCTCGCCCGGCGGGATGCCCGCGCGCTCGGCCAGGATGCGTGCCCCCTCGACCACTTCGGCGCCGGGCGCGTCGGGCCGGGAGAACACTTTCAAGGTGCGGATCGCACCGCTGGTCTCGTCGAGCACGGCAAAGTCGGTGAAGGAGCCGCCGATATCGGCCCCGATGCGATAGGGCATGAACTCTCCCCGGTGCGGATGTCGTATCAGTGAGGCGCGCCCCCGCCGCCCGCGCGGCGGGAGTGCCCGGCGCGGTTCAGCCGCCGATTTCCTTGTTCCAGCGCTCGACCCAGGCGGGCGTGTGCCTGGCGATCTCGTCGAACGGTGCCCACAGCAGCTGGTCGGGCGGCGTGATGTGGGGCTTCACGTCGGGGCGGAACACGGCGTTGCGGTTGGCCACGCCATACTGGATGGTATTGCCGAAGCAGGACTGCGCCTCGGCGCTCATCGCGGTGTTCAGGAACTGCCACGCAAGCGGGCTGCCGTTGCGCACCTTGGCCATGGCCGAAGGGCTGACCGGTGCGCCGGGTGCCGGAATCGCGAACCCATAGTCGCTGTGCCCGGCATCGATGAAGGCCCAGGCCCGCCCGTCCCAGTAGCTGGCGATGTCGATCTCGCCCGACTGCAGCTGGTTCAGCACCTGGTTGTTGTCCGACCAGAACACCAGGTTGCCGCTGCGGCGCATTTCCTTGATCTTCTGGAAGGCGACATCGACGTTGTCGATGCTGCCGCCATAGACGTGCGCCAGCAGCCAGATGGTGGTCAGCGGCGAGTAGGGATAGTTCACGCCGGCGATGGCCGCACGCCACTTGCCGGCGATCGTGCCCTCGACGAATTCCTTCCAGGTCGCGGGCGGCGTCCTGACCGCGCTCCGGTTGTACAGCACGCCCATGCCGCCATAGTTCATGATCGCGGCATAGCCCCTTCCGGCGCTGACGAACGCCTCGCCGAACTGGGCCATGTTGGGCAGGTTGGCGGCATCCAGCGGATCGAGAAGGTTGCGCGCCATCGCGCCGGGCAGCGCGTCGAGCCCGAGCACCACGACATCGAGCGGCGGCCTTTGCGGGCTGGCGGCGATCTGGTTCAGCCACTGGTCGGGATTGCCGACCGAGATCGCGACCGACTTGCCCGAAGCCCGCTCGAACGGCTGCGCATAGCATTCGCGCAGCGCCTTCTCCCACGCGCCGCCGAACGCCGCCACGGTCAGATCGGCGGCCAGCGCGGGTGCGCAAGCCAGAAGGGCGCCGGCGAGCGCCAGCGCGAGCGTCGATCGGCGCCCGCGCCGCGAGCTCGGGCCGTCGGCGGACATCTGTTGCATTGTAACCCCTTCTTTGGCTCGATCACGTGGCGCCCGGCGTGCGTTCCAGGCGGGCGTCGCCAATATCTAAGTCCTATAAGACTGCCGTTGTCACTATAGGAAAAGCCCCGTAGCGTCCGTTCCGCTGACCACGCCGTTGCCGCGACCGAGGAGGCCAAGCAAGGCATGACGCGCCCGCCTCGTCCCGGCCAGGCAGCGCCGCAAAGCCTGCATCTGGATCAGGTCAGCAAATCGTATGCCGGCGTGCCGGCGGTGCGGCCGATGACGCTGGAGATCGCCAGGGGCGAGCTCGTGGCGCTGCTCGGTCCCTCCGGCTGCGGCAAGACCACCACCTTGCGCATGGTCGCGGGTTTCGAGATGCCCGATACCGGCAGCGTGCTGATCGGTGGCCGCGACGTGACCGAACTCGCGCCCGAACATCGCGGCATCGGCATGGTGTTCCAGAGCTACGCGCTGTTTCCGCACATGACGGTCGGCGAGAACCTGGCGTTCGGCCTTCGGATGCAGCGGCTTGCCCGGGCCGAGATCGCGCGCCGCGTCGCCGCCATCCTGGAAACGGTGCGGCTTTCGGGGTTCGAGAACCGTTATGCGAGCCAGCTTTCCGGCGGCCAGCAGCAGCGCGTGGCGCTGGCGCGCTCGGTCGTCACCAATCCCGCCATCCTGCTGCTGGACGAACCGCTCGGCGCGCTCGACAAGAACCTGCGCGAGGGCATGCAGTTCGAGCTGCACCAGCTGCAGCGGAGCCTCGGCATCACCTCGGTGCTGGTCACGCACGACCAGGAGGAGGCGCTGACCATGGCCGACCGCGTCGCCGTGATGGACGCCGGCCGGATCCTGCAGATCGGCCCGCCGGACGAGGTGTATAACCGGCCACGCACCCGCTTCGTCGCCGAGTTCCTGGGCACCGCGAACATCTTCGAAGCGCAGCGCGACGGCGCGGGCGCAGTGCTGCGGCTCGGCGCCACGCGCCTTCCCTGCCCCCTGCCCGCGCCCAAGGGGCGCGAGACGTTCCTGGTCGCGATCCGCCCCGAGATCATGCGCTTCGCCAAGCCAGGCAGCGGCGGCATCACCATGCGGGTCACCGGCCACGTGTTCCGCGGCAGCTACCACGCCTTCGAGCTCGCGGCCGACGGGCTCGGCCAGCGCGTCATCGCCTATCGCGCCGCCGCCGAGCCGTGGGAGGCCGCGCTGAACGAGGGCGACCAGGTCGATGTCTCATGGCCTGATTCGGCGCTGGTCGCGCTGGAGGATGGCGCGTGAGCGAGGCGGTGCCGCCGCGGCGCCGGCGCCGGCTGCCGCGCGCCGCCCTGCTGTGCCTGCCGGTCGCGGCCTTCCTGCTGGTGTTCTTCCTCACACCGCTGGTACTGAACGGCTTCACCAGCCTGCGTGGGGCGGACGGCGCGTTCAGCCTGCGATCCTACGTCCGGCTGCTGGGCGATCCCTATTATCTCGGGGTCACGGCGAACACGCTCTGGGTCAGCGCGCTGGTCACGTTCGCGGCCCTGGTCATCGGCTATCCGGTCGCCTATGTGCTGGCCAACCATGCCGGCCGGCTCGCGCCGCTGGTGATCTTCCTGCTGATCGCCCCGCTGCTGACCAGCACCATCATGCGCACCTATGGCTGGCAGGTGCTGTTCGCGCGCCGCGGCATGCTGAACGTGCTGCTGCGCGACTGGGGCGTGATCGAACGGCCGCTGGCGATCCTCCAGCAGGCGCTGTCGGTCTATATCGGCCTCGTGCACGTGCTGGTGCCGTTCATGGTGCTGTCGATCGCCGCCGTGCTGCAGAACATCGACCCGAAACTGAAGGAGTCCGCCCGCGTGCTGGGCGCCGGGCGGTTCCGGACCTTCTGGTCGGTGACGCTGCCGCTGAGCCTCGATGGCGTCGCCACCGGCTCGATCCTGACCTTCATGGTGGCGAACGGCAGTTTCGTGACCATGCTGCTGCTTGGCGACGGCAAGGTGGTGACGCTGCCGGTGCTGATCTTCCAGCAGTTCACGCTGACGCGCGACATGCATTTCGCCAGCGCCATGGGCAACGTGCTGCTGGCGGTGGCGGTCGCCTGCCTGTCGCTCCAGCTCCGCCTGGTGCGGCGCCGCGGCGTCGAGCGATGAGTGCCGCCGCCATCCGCCGCCGCCGGCGCACCGACTGGGTGAAGGTGCTGCTGGTGGCGTTCACGCTGCTGTTCTTCGTCTTCCTGATGGCGCCGATCGTGATCGTCGTCGTCACGTCGTTCTCCAACGACAGTTTCATCGCCTTTCCGGTCCGCGGCTGGTCGCTCCGCTGGTATCACAGGGTGGTCGAGTACGAGCCGTTCCTCGCCTCGCTCAGCACCAGCCTTCAGCTCGCGGTCGTCTCGGCGTTCCTTGCCGCGCTGCTGGGGGTGCCGGCGGGGCTCGCGCTCGCCCGCGCGCGCGGGCGGCTTGCGATGGCCACCGCATCGCTGCTGCTGGCGCCGATCTCGATCCCGGCGATCGTGCTGGGCTTCTCGCTGCTCTACTATCTTTCCGCCTTCGGCTTCGGCGTCGCCTTCCTGCCGCTGCTGGTCGCGCACACCGTGGTATCCATCCCCTATGTCAGCCGCACCGTGATCGCGGTCTATCGCGGCCTGTCGCCCGACCTGGACGAGGCGGCGGCGATCCTGGGTGCCGGTCCCTGGCAGCGCTTCCGCCTGGTGACGTTGCCGCTGATCCGCCCGGGCATCTTTGCCGGCGGCATGTTCGCGATCCTGATCTCGCTCGACAACCTGCCGCTGTCGTTCTTCTTCGGCGATGCGGTCACCAACACGCTGCCGGTGGTGATGCTGAGCTACATGCAGAACCAGTTCGATCCCGGGATCGCCGCGATCAGCACCATCCAGATGGCGATCGCGGTCGTGGCACTGCTGGTGGTCGAGCGGCTGTGGGGGCTGAAGGCGCTGAGCGCCGGCTGATCCCCGCACCCGATCGCGCCTGATCCGGCCGGCCCTGCCAGG
>JADYYZ010000017.1 GCA_020853405.1 Acetobacteraceae bacterium | reverse complement strand
GTCGGCCAGTACCCGCACCAGTTCTCGGGCGGCATGCGCCAGCGCGCGGTGATCGCCATGGCGATGGCGGGGCGGCCGAAACTGATCATCGCCGACGAACCCACGACCGCGCTCGACGTGACCGTCCAGGCACAGGTGCTGGCGCTGCTGAGGCGGCGCCAGGAAGCGACCGGTGCCGCGGTGGTGCTGATCACGCACGACCTCGGCGTGATCGCGGAGACCGCGCATCGGGTGGCGGTGATGTATGCCGGCCGCATCGTCGAGGCCGCGCCAGTGGCAGCGCTGTTCCGGGCGCCGCGCCACCCCTACACCATGGCGCTGCTGCAATCGCTGCCGCGCATCGATGCCGACCAGAACCGGCTGGTGCCGATTCCCGGGCAGCCGGCAAGCCCCGCCGATCTGCCATCGGGCTGCCCGTTCCATCCGCGCTGCGCGTTCGCGGCCGGGCGCGCGCGCTGCCGCACCGAGGAACCGGTGCTCGTCGAGCTCGGCGAGGCCCACGCGGCGGCCTGCCATTTTGCCGCCTCGCTCGCTGCCCCTGCCGTGCACGGCATTGCCGCTGCGGCCGCGCGCACGATGCGCAGGGAAGTGGCTGGAACAAAGCTGCTCGAAGTCGCGGATCTGCGTGTCCATTTCCCGATCCGCTCGAAGGTGCTGCGACGCGAGATCGGCAGCGTGCGCGCGGTGGATGGGGTCGACCTGCGGCTGGATGCGGGCGAGACGCTGGGTCTGGTCGGCGAATCCGGCTGCGGCAAGACCACCACCGGGCGGACCATCATGGGCCTCGTGCGTGCCACGCACGGCGCGATCAGCTTCGGCGGCGAGGACATCACCAACGCGCCCCGCCGGCAGCTGCGCGAGGTGCGCCGGCACATGCAGTACGTGTTCCAGGACCCGTACGCGTCGCTGAACCCGGTGCTGAGCGTCGGCGACATCGTGGCCGAGCCGCTCCGCATCCACGGCCTCTATGACGCGATGGGTGGTGCGCGGCGGGTGGCGCGACTGTTCGAGATGGTGGGGCTTTCGGCATCGATGATGGGCCGCCTGCCGCGTGCCTTCTCGGGCGGGCAGAAGCAGCGGATCGGCATCGCGCGGGCGCTGGCACTGGAGCCGCGGATGCTGATCCTCGATGAGCCGGTCGCCTCGCTCGATGTCTCGATCCAGGCGCAGGTGGTCAATCTGCTGCGGGACCTGCAACGCGAACTGGGCCTGGGCTACCTGTTCATCGCGCACGACCTTGCCGTGGTCCGCCACATCTCCGACCGGATCGCGGTGATGTATCTCGGTCGCATCGTCGAGGAGGCGGACCGCGATGCGCTCTATGGCGCGCCGCTCCACCCCTACACGCAGTCGCTGCTGTCGGCCGTGCCGGTGCCTGATCCGGCAGCGCGCCGGGCCGGGCGCATCGTGCTGCGGGGCGAGGTGGCAAGCCCGGCCCGGCCGCCGCCCGGCTGCAGTTTCCATCCCCGTTGCGCCCGCGCCACCGAACGCTGCCGGCGCGAACGGCCGATCCTGACCGCCGTCGACGATGCGGCCACGCGGGTTGCCTGCTTTCATCCCGGCCCCGGCAGTGTTGCCGCGGAGGCATCATGAGCTTCCGGGGGCTGCCGGGCCGGCTCGGCCGTCTCGTGCTGTCCTACCCGGCGGCCGGCCTCGGCCTGCTGTTCCTGGGCGTGCTGCTGGCGTTCGCGCTGGCAGCACCGCTGATCGGCCTCGACCCCCTGGCGCAGGACATCATCGCCTCGCTGGAGGGGCCGAGTAGGGAGCACTGGTTCGGCACCGACGAGCTGGGGCGCGACCTGTTTGCGCGGAGCGTCTTCGGCGCCCGCACCTCGCTGTCGACCGCGGCCGGCGCGGTGCTGATCGCCGGCAGCATCGGCGTGCCGGTGGGGCTGGTCGGCGGCTTCTTCGGCGGCTGGCGCGATGCGGTGCTGATGCGCATCGTCGATGTGCTGCTGGCACTTCCCGGCATCCTGCTGGCGATGGCGATGATCGCCGTGCTGGGCCGCAGCCAGATGGCAGCGCTGGTTGCCGTGGGCATCACCGGCATTCCCGGCTTTGCGCGCATCACGCGGGCCCAGGTGCTCAGCCTGCGTGCCCGCGACTTCGTGACCGCGGTCGAGGCGCTCGGCGCCTCGGCCGGCTACAGCATGATGCGCACCGTGCTGCCGAACGCCTGGAGCCCGATCCTGGTTCAGGCGGTGGTGCTGTCGGCTGTCGCCATTCTGCTGGAGGCGGCGCTGGCCTTTCTCGGCGTCGGCATCCCGCCGCCGACCCCGAGCTGGGGCGACATGCTGCGCACCGGCAAGTCCTATCTGTACGAGGCGCCGACCTACGCGGTGCTGCCGGGCATCGTCCTGACGCTCAGCATCCTGTCGCTCGATGCGATCGGGCGCGCCATGGCCGCGGTGCTGGAGCGCGACGAACCGGGTGCCGGTGCCCGGCTGACGCAGGCCGGATGATGGATGGGGGCCGGATGATGCGGGGGCCTGCATGACCGGCTACGTGCTGCGCCGCCTGATGCAGATGCTGCCGGTGCTGCTGGTCGCATCGGTCGGCGTGTGGGGCATGATCTATGCCGTGCCGGGCGGGCCGGCCGGGATGATCCTGGGCGAGAACGCAACGGCCGAGCAGGTCGCGGCACTGCATCGCGAGCTCGGCCTCGACCAGCCGATCCTTTCCCAATACTGGATCTGGCTGTCGGGTGCGCTCGGCGGCAACATGGGCCGGTCGATCTTCTCGCACCAGCCGGTCGCCTCGCTGATCGCCGAGCGGCTGCCGGCGACGCTGCAGCTCGGCCTCTTCGCGATCCTGGTCGGGCTCGCGCTTGGCATGCCGGTCGCCATCGTCAGCGCGATCCGCCCCGACGGCTGGGTGGATCGGCTGCTGGCGGGCTGGAGCGCGCTCGCGCTGGGCGTGCCGACCTTCTGGCTCGGCATCCTGCTGATCCTGCTGTTCGCGGTGGATCTGCGGCTGCTGCCGTCGGCCAGCGCGCACGTGCCGTTCTATCAGGATCCGCTTGCCATGCTGCGCAACCTCCTGCTGCCGGCGCTGACGCTCGGCACCTACGTCTCCGGCATCTTCGCCCGCTTCCTGCGTGCCTCGCTGCTGGAGCAGCTCTCGGCCGACTATGTGCGCACGGCGCGCGCGAAGGGCCTGCCGGAGCGCGACGTGATCGGCAGCCACGCGCTGCGCAACGCGCTGCTGCCGTTCGTCACCGTGGTCGGGCTGATGACCGCCAACTTCATCGGCGGCGCAGTGGTGACGGAGGCGGTTTTCACCTATCCCGGCCTGGGCCAGCTCCTGGTGCAGGCGATCAGCACGCGCGACTACCCGCTGATCCAGGGCTGCATCCTTGTCATCATGGTGATCTACATGATCGCAAACATCGTGGTCGATGTGATCTACGCCTATATCGATCCCAGGATCGAATACGCATGAGCGCCCCCGCTTCGGCGACCCTGTCACCGGCGGCGCTGTTCGACCTTTCCGGGCGCGTCGCGCTGGTCACCGGCGCCTCGCGCGGCATCGGTTTCCAGTTCGCCGCCACGCTGGCAGCCGCGGGCGCGCACGTCGTGCTGAACGCGCGCGACGCATCCGCGGTCGAGGCCCGCGTCGTCGAGCTGCTGGCGGCCGGCTTCGCGGCCGAGACCATGGCCTTCGACGTCGCCGATGCCGCAGCCGCGACGCATGCGGTCGCCGATATCGCGGCCCGCCACGGCCGGCTGGACATCCTGTTCAGCAACGCCGGCGGGTCGGTGCGCAAGCCGCTGCTTGAGCTCGGCGACGATGACTGGCAGGCGGTGATCGGGGCGCACCTGACCGCCGGCTTCCGCCTCGCGCGCGAGGCAGCGCGCGTGATGCTGCCCCGGAAGTTCGGGCGGATCGTGTTCACCGCCTCGATCAACAGTTTCATCGCGCGGCCGACGATCACGCCCTATGTCGCGGCCAAGACCGGCATGCTTGGCCTGGTGCGCGGCCTTGCCGTGGAGCTCGCGCCGCACGGCATCACCGTCAACGCGATCGCGCCCGGCTATTTCCCGACCGAGGGCAACGCGCCGATCCGCGCCGCGAGCGCCGACTTCGCTGCCCGCATCGCTGCCCGCACGCCTGCCGGCCGCTGGGGCGAACTCGGCGAACTCGCGACCGCGGCGCTGCTGTTCGCGTCGCCCGCCTCCTCCTACACCACCGGCACGGTGCTGACCGTCGATGGTGCGATGACCGCCGCAATCTGAGGGCTGCTTCGCCATGAGTCTCGATGCCCGCTATGTCGTGAAGCCGGTGCGCAAGGCGCTGCAGCTGCTGGACGTGCTGGAGGCGGAAGGCCGCGCGCTGACGCTCTCGGAAGTGGCCGAGCGCGCTGCCCTGCCCAAGACCACCGCCTTCCGCTACCTGTACACGCTGCGCGCGGCCGGCCTGGTCGTGCAGGACGACGCAGCCGAGGCCTATGCGGTGGGGCATCGGCTTGCCGTCTCGCCGGCCCGCGACCGGGCGATCCTGGCGCTGAAGCAGGCGGCGTTCCCGGAAATGCAGCGCCTGCAGCGCCGCTTCAACGAGACGGTCAATCTCGGCATCGTCGAGAACGGCGCGGTGGTCTATCTGGCGATGGTCGGCAGCACGCGGTCCTTGCGCATGGAAGCCGCGGTGGGCGCACGCGACCCGTTGCATTCCACCAGCCTCGGCAAGGCGATCCTGGCCGCCCGCCCGGTCGAGGCACGGCTCGCCGACGCGCCGGCACGCCTGCCCCGGCGCACGCCGGCAACCGTTGCCAGCCGCGCCGCCCTCGCCGAGGAGCTGGCGCACACCGCCGAGCGCGGCTATGCGCTGGACATGGAGGAGAACGAAGTGGGTGCGCGCTGCGTTGCCGCGGTGGTCGCCGGAGCCCGGCCGGAGGCGGCGCTCAGCATCTCAGGCCCAGTCCAGCGCATGGCCGACGATCTGCTGCCGCGGATCGGCGCGGCGTTGACCCAGGCTGCGGCGCTGGTGGCGGAGCGGCTGGCCGAATGAGCGGCGCGGCGGTTGGCGCGATGCGCGTCGGGTTCATCGGGCTCGGCGCCATGGGCCTGCCGATGGCGGTGCAGCTGGTGCGCGCTGGCTTTACCGTGACCGGCTTCGACCTGCGCAGCGAAGCGATGGAGGCGCTGGTGGCGGCGGGCGGCGCAGAAGCTGCGTCGGCTGCCGATGCGGCACGCGATGCCCAGGCGCTGGTGCTGATGGTGGTCAACAGTGCGCAGGCCGAGGCCGCCTTGTTCGACCAGGGCGCGGTCGCGGCGATGGCGCCCCGCGGTATCGTGGTGCTGATGGCCACCTGCGCGCCTGCCGTGGTGCGCGCGATCGCCGCGCGGATCGAGGCAGCACAGCGGCGGTTCGTCGATGCGCCGGTCTCGGGCGGCGTCAGGGGCGCCAGCACCGGCACGCTCACGATCATGGCGGCGGCCGAACAGGACACCTTCGATGCCGCGCGACCGCTGCTGGACCGCCTCGGCGACAAACTGTTCCACCTTGGCGAGGCGCCGGGGCAGGGGGCGATGGCCAAGGTGGTGAACCAGCTGCTGTGCGGCGTGCATATCGCCGCGGCGGCCGAGGCGCTGGCGTTCGCCGAAGCGGCTGGCCTCGATGCTGCCGCCATGCTCGAGATCGTCGGCGCCTCGGCGGCGGGATCATGGATGCTGCGCGACCGCGGCCCGCGCATGCTTGAGGCCGCACCCGCGGTCGCCAGCGCGGTCGACATCTTCGTGAAGGACCTCGGCCTGGTGCTGGAAGCCGGTCGCGGCGCCAAGGCGGCGACGCCGCTGGCAGCACTTGCCCACCAGATGTTCCTGGCGGCGTCGGGCCGCGGCGAGGGCGCCGCCGACGACAGCCAGGTGATCGGCAGCTGGCGCGTGCTGAACCGCGCCGGCGACGGCTGAGCGACCGGCGCACCCGAGAGCCATCGGCCGCGACCCCCGGCCCGCACCGGCCTTGCGCGGCACCAGAGGCTGCTGCACGCTCAGCCGACACGCGCGCGGCAGAGGGCCACCAGAGGCCTCGGATCTTTCCAACAACGGCGGAGCAAACGCGATGTCAGACGCGCCAGGCTGGCGGATCCCCAACGCGCCGACGATCCGCTCGCCGCACGGGCTGGAACGCACGGCGAAGTCGTGGATGACGGAAGCACCGCTGCGCATGCTGATGAACAACCTCGATCCGGAGGTGGCCGAGAAGCCCGAGGAGCTCGTGGTCTATGGCGGCATCGGGCGCGCCGCGCGCGACTGGAAGAGCTACACAACCATCGTCGATGTGCTGCGGCGGCTGGAGGGCGACCAGACCTTGCTGGTGCAATCGGGCAAGCCGGTCGGCGTGTTCCGCACGCACCAGGATGCGCCGCGGGTGCTGATCGCGAAT
>JADYYZ010000016.1 GCA_020853405.1 Acetobacteraceae bacterium | reverse complement strand
TGGCGATCCGCCGATCGCGGTGCCTGCGGCCGCGCGATGGGCGAGCCTCGCGCCCGCGCGCGCATCTTCACCCGATTGCGCGATCCCCGCCAGCGCACCAGGGTGGTCCGGCGCGGCGTGCCCCTCGATCGCTGCCGTCATCAGGGGCCGGCCCAGGTTTGCGGCCTCGGAACCTCGCGGATAGGTTCTCGGTCCATGAACGGTTCCACCGGCGATCCGCTGTGCATTGCCCGCGTCGTCGCGCATCCCCTGCGCGCCCGGCTTGCCACGGTGCAGCACACCAGCCAGGGAGACTGGCCGGCGCTGGAAATCGTGATCGTCGAGGTCACCACCGATTCCGGCCTGACCGGCATCGGCGAGTGCCTGGCGCGGCGGGGGGCGGCCGGCTACGCCCGCTTCATCGAGGCGGCGCTGGCGCCGAAACTGATCGGACGGAGCGCGCACGACCGCGGCCTGCTGTGGGCAGCGATGCGCGCAACGCTGACCGGCCGTACCGGCGGCATGCTGATCGAGTCGATCGCCGGAATCGACATCGCGCTGTGGGATCTCGCCGGCCAGGCGGCAGCCCAGCCGATCTGGCGGCTGCTGGGCGGGCAGGGGCGCAGCCGGGTCGATGCCTACGCCAGCTCGATCAACTGGGCTGACGATGCGCGCGTCGAGGCAGAGGTCACAAGGGCGCTGGCCCAGGGTTTCCGCCAGATCAAGGTGAAGATCGGCAGGCCCGTGCCGCAGGCGATCGCGCGGGTGCGGCAGGTGCGCAGGCTGGCAGGCGATGCGATCCTGCTCGGTGCCGACGCCAACTGGGCGTATGACGCCGACGATGCGCTGCTGGTCGGCCGCGCCATGGCCGATTGCGGCTACTGGTTCTTCGAGGAACCGGTCGTGCCCGACGATCATGCCGGCTATCGGCGGCTTTCCAGCCAGCTGCCGATCCGCATCGCCGCCGGCGAGAGCGATTTCACGGCCGGCGACAGCGCCGGGCTGGTGGCGGGCCACGTGCTTGGCCTGATCCAGCCCGATGTCGCGCGCTCGGGCGGCATCACGGAAACCTGGCGGATCGCGAGCCACGCCGCCATCCACAACGTCGCCTATGCGCCGCATGTCGGCTGGTCGGGCGGCGTCTGCGCGGCGGCGAGCCTGCACCTCGCTGCGGCGGCCGAGAATTTCCGCACCTTCGAATGCATGGTGTTCGACAACCCTCTGCGCCAGGCGCTGACGGAACCGGTGTTCGGCGATGTCGGCGGCCTTCGCGATGGCACGCTGGAGGTGCCGGCGGGCCCGGGCCTTGGCGCGCGGCTGCGCGAGGGTGCGATCGAAGAATTCCTGATCCGGGACTGATGCCGATGGATTGCGCGATCCGCCTGGAGGGTTGACGGGGTTGCGGGAATCCCTGGCGACGCGGCTGCTGCTGGTCGGGCCGGCCCAGGCGCTGGTCGGCGCGGTGATCCTGGTGCCGGCGCTCTACCTGGTCTGGCTGTCGTTCCAGCGCTCGAGCTTCGGCACCGAGGCGGTGTTCGTCGGGTTCGCGAACTATGCCCGCATCCTGTCGGACGGGTATTTCTGGCGGGCCATGGCCAACACCGCGATCGTCGTGCTGGTGGTGGTGCATGTCGAGCTGCTGCTGGGCCTGCTGATGGCGCTGCTGTTCGCTTCCGGCCTGCCGCTCCGCCGGCTCCTGCTGGCCGCCGTGCTGGCCCCCTATGCGGTGAGCGAGGTCGCTGCCGTGGTGATGTGGCGCACGCTGTTCGACCCCGATGTCGGCCAGGTGGCGTGGCTGCTGGGCAGGCTCGGCCTGCCGACGCTGGAATGGGCGGTCTATCCGGCGCAGGGGCTGGCGATGGTCTCGCTGCTGTCGGTCTGGCTGCACCTGCCCTTCACCTTCATGATCCTCTATGCCGCGCGGCTGGCGCTGCCGGGCGACGTGTACGAGGCAGCGCGCATCGACGGCGCGACCGGGCCGCAGGCGTTCTGGCGCATCACCCTGCCGCTGCTGACGCCGGCGCTGCTGATCGCTGCCCTGTTCCGGCTGATCTTCGCCTTCCGGCTGTTCGCCGAGGTCTGGCTGCTGACCCAGGGCGGCCCCGCCCGCTCGACCGAGGTGGTGGCCGTCTATCTCTATCTGGAAGCCTTCCGCTACAACGCCTTCGGCACCGCGTCGGCGACCGGCTGGCTGATGGTGGTGGCGAGCCTCGTGCTGGCCGCGCCCTATCTGTGGCGCCTGGTGCGCAGCGATGCGGCGGCGTAGCCGCCTGCCGGCGCGGCTGGGCAAGGCGCTCGCCGTGGCGCTGATCCTGGTCTGGTCGCTGGCGCCGATCGTGCTGATCGTCTCGGCCTCGTTCAAGCCGGAGCGCGACATCTTCGCGGTGCCGCCGAAACTGCTGTTCGAGCCGACCATCACCAACTACCTGGCGTTGTGGCGGCGCTGGCCGGATTTCTTCACCGCGCTCGGCAACTCGCTGATCGTGACGACGCTCGGCACGCTGATCGCGGTGGCGGCAAGCGCGCTGGCCGGCTA
>JADYYZ010000015.1 GCA_020853405.1 Acetobacteraceae bacterium | reverse complement strand
CCGCAGCAGGCCGCACTGGCGCCGCCGCCCGAGGTGCCGCAGGCGCTGCCGCGCCCGGTGCCGCCCCAGCCCGCCCAGCAGCTCGCCCAGCAGCCGGCCCAGCAGCAGGTGCCGACCCCGGCGCCCGCGGCACAGCCTGCCGCCGCCCGCCTGCCGCCGCCGGTGCCCGCTTCCCAGGCTCCCGCTGCCCAGGCTCCCGCAGCGCAGGCTGGCGCAGCGCAGGCTGGCGCAACGCAAGCCCCGGCTTCGCCCGCCGCGGCGCCGGCTGCGGCGCCGGTGCCGGGAGGGCGGGTCGCAGTGCAGCTCGCCGCCGTCGGCTCGCGCGAGGAAGCGATGGCGGAATGGGAGCGGCTGAAGCGCCGCGCTCCCGAATTCCTGGGCAACCGCCGGCCGCAGGTGGTGCCGCTGGAACGCGACGGAAAGACCTTCTTCCGGCTGCGCACCGAGGGCTTCGCCGACCAGGCCAGCGCCCGCGGCTTCTGCGAACAGATCCGCGCGCGCGGCCTCTCGTGCTTCGTGCCGAGTGCCTGAGCGCCGGTCTTGCCTGAACACCCCTTCCCGCGGCCGGTCATCGTCGGCCTGCCCGGCGCCGCGCTCGACCCGGCGACCCGGGCGGCGCTCGCCGAGCTCGACCCGCTCGGCGTCATCCTGTTCGCACGCAACGTCGATGCCCCCGACCAGCTGGCGGCCCTGACCGGGTCGGTGCGGCGCGCGCTCGGCAGGAAGGACGCGCCGGTGCTGGTCGACCAGGAGGGGGGGCGGGTCGCGCGGCTGAAGGGCGGGAAGTTCCGCCACCCGCCCGCGGCCTGCCGGTTCGGCCAGTTGTGGGACCTCGACCCCCCTGCCGCGGTGCGCGCTGCCTTCCTGAATGCGCGCCTGATCGCGCACGAGCTCGGGCTTGCCGGCATCGATGTCGATTGCGCGCCGGTCTGCGACGTGCCGGTACCGGGCGCGCACGACGTGATCGGCGACCGCGCGTTCCATCAGAATCCCCGGGTGGTCGCGGCACTCGCCCGCGCCACCGCGCGCGGGCTGCTCGCGGGCGGCGTGCAGCCGGTGATGAAGCACATCCCAGGGCACGGGCGGGCAGCCGCCGACAGCCATCTGGAGCTGCCCGTGGTCGGGGCGACGGCGGCCGAGCTCGGCCGCGATGCGATCCCGTTCCGCGCGCTTGCCGCGATCGCGCCCTGGGCGATGACCGCGCATGTGCTCTATCCGGCGCTCGACCCGTCCTACCCTGCGAGCCTGTCCGCGCTTGTCCTGGCGGCGGCGGTGCGGCGGGGAATCGGCTTTCATGGGGTGCTGGTCAGCGACGATCTGGGGATGAAGGCATTGTCGGGGACGCCTGGCGCGAACGCGGTGGCCGCCCTCGCTGCCGGTTGCGACGTCGTGCTGGAATGCGGTCCCGATCCCGGCAGTTGGGGGGAACTGGCGGCATTGCCGCCGCTTCGGGCAGCCGCGGCCCGGCGGCTCGCCCGTGCCAGGCGCATGGCGGCCCGGGCGTTCCGCCCGTTCGATCCCGCCACGGCGTTGGCCGCGCTCGACACCGCCCTTGCCCGCGTCTGACAGACCGCTAGAACCCCCGCCGTGATCGAGGACCTGCCCGGAATCGTGTTCCGCCTGGCCGTGGTGGTGCTGAGCCTTGCGGTGCACGAAGCCGCGCACGGGCTCAGCGCCCGCTGGCTGGGCGATGATACCGCGAGCCGCCAGGGGCGGGTGACGCTGAACCCCCTTGCCCACCTCGATCTTCAGGGCAGCGTGATCTTCCCGGGCCTCGTGCTGCTCAGCCAATGGCTGGCGGGCGGCCAGGGTAGCGTGATCTTCGGCTGGGCGAAGCCGGTGCCGGTCGATGCCCGGCATTTCCGCAACCCCTTCCTCGGCATGGCGGCGGTGGCGGCAGCGGGGCCAGCCTCGAACCTCCTGGTCGCGCTGGCGGCGGCACAGCTGCTGGAAGGCTTCGCGCTGTTCGGCTTCGGCTGGAGGGAGGCGCCGGCGCTGCTGCTGGTGCCGGTGATCCTGGTCAATCTCTCGCTGATGCTGTTCAACCTGATCCCGCTGCCGCCGCTCGACGGCTCGAAGATGCTGTGGGGGCCGCTTTATCCGCTGATGCCGGAGAGGTTCCGCCGCTGGTATGCCGGCCTGCAGCCGGCGCAGCGCAATTTCGGCCCGCTGCTGGTGGTGATCACGCTGGGGCTGCTGTGGTACCTGGCCGGCGGCCGGCCGCTTGCCTGGTTCAACGCGACCCTTGGCGCCGGCGTGCTGGCGCTGTTCCGTGGCGTGCTGCTGCTCACCGACTTCACCTGGTCGTGGCTGTGAGCGCGCCGGCAGCCACCCCGGGCGACGGCGCCGAGCCCGTGTTCGATTCCGTGCCCGGGGGCGAGGCGCTGAAACTGGCGCTCGACGGGTTCGAGGGGCCGCTCGATCTGCTGCTGGCGCTGGCGCGCGAGCAGAAGGTCGATCTGCTGCGCATCTCGATCCTGCGGCTAGCCGAGCAATATCTTGACTTTATTGCTGCTGCCCGTGGTCTCAGGCTGGAGCTGGCGGCCGACTGGCTGGTCATGGCGGCCTGGCTCGCCTGGCTTAAATCGCGCCTGCTGCTGCCGCCCGAGGAGCGCCCGGCCGATGAGCCGAGCCCCGAGGCGCTGGCCGAGGCACTGGCCGGGCGGCTGTCGCGGCTGGCCCTGCTGCGCAGCGCCGCCGCGCGGTTGATGGCCCGGCCCCGGCTTGGTGTGGACGTGTTCGCGCGTGGCTTCGTGCCGGAGCCGGAGGTGCCGGCGCCGAAGCCGCTGCCCCCGACGCTCCCCGAGCTGCTGCGCGCCTATGGCAGGCTGCGCGGCCGCGGCGCGGCGCGGCCCGCGCCGCTGCAGGTCGCCGCCATACCCGGGCTTTCCATCGAGCAGGCGTTGGCCAGGCTTGCGCGCATGCTGCCGAGGGTGCAGGACTGGACCGCGTTGTCGCGCTTCCTGCCGCGCGCGCCGGCAGACCCGCGCGAGGTGCGCGCGGCCCTCGCCGCCACCCTGGTCGCGGTGCTGGAACTCGCACGGCGCGGCGACCTGTCGCTCGAGCAGCCGCAACCCTTTGCCGAGATCATGATCCGAAGGCCGACGGCATGAGTCCCGACCCCGACACCCCCCAGCCCGACGTGGCGAATGCGGTGTGCGAGACACCGACGCCGCCCGAGCCGACGGTGGCGGAGGAGCATGTTCGGCTGCTGGAGGCAGCGATCTTCGCCGCGGCCGCGCCGGTGCCGCGTGCCCGGCTTTCGCAGCTGCTGGGCGAGGGGGCTGACCTCGATGCCGCGCTGGCGGTGCTTGCCGCCCGCTATGCCGGCGCCGGTGTCGTGCCGGTCGAAGCCGCCGGCGGCTGGATGTTCCGCACCGCCGACGACCTTGGCCCGATCCTTGCGCAGGACTTCGCGCCGCCAAGGAAACTCACTCGCGCCACGGTCGAGACGCTGGCGGTGATCGCCTGGCACCAGCCGCTGACCCGCACCGAGATCGAGGCACTGCGCGGCGCCTCGGTCTCCGGCGAGATCTTCGAGACGCTGAGCGCGCTCGACTTCATCGCGCCGGCGGGCAGGCGCGAAACCCCCGGCCGGCCAGTGTTGTGGGTGACCACCGATGCGTTCCTTTCGCATTTCGGCCTTGCGCGTATCCAGGACCTTCCCGACTGGCGGCAGGTGAAGGAGCTGGGGCTTGGGCTTGCCGAACCGGCCGAGGCGGCGCTGCCCGGCGCCGAGCCGCAGGCGGCCGAGGCGGCGCCCGGCGCCGAAGGCTGATCGTGCTTCCTGCCTTGCTTGCGAAGGCGGTGGTTCGGCGCTAACCCTCTGGCGGTGTGCGCGGAGCAAGGGGCACCGCGCCTTGGAATCGGAAATGTTCGACCTTGCCTGGTCCGAGATCGCGCTGATCGGCGTCGTCGCCCTGATCGTGATCGGACCGAAGGACCTGCCCGGCGCCATCCGCGGCGTTGCCCAGATGCTGGGCAAGGCACGGCGGATGGCGGGCGAGTTCCAGACCCATGTCGACGAAATGGTGCGCGAGGCGAAACTGGACGAGGTGAAGCGCGAGATCGACCAGTTCCGCAGCAACATCCAGAACGAGGTCTACAAGGCGACCCAGGTCGATGAGCTGAAGCGCGACATCGTCGATCCGCTGAAGGACACGGTGCGCGACCTGGAGCGCCCGCTCGACCAGCCGGCCGCTGCCACGCAAAGTGCCCCCGCCGCCGCCACGCCTGCTGACGGCACGCCCGCGCCGGCGCCACAGGCAGCGCCAGTTGCCGCCGAGGCGACGCTGGCCGATGCCGGACCGCCGCCGCCCGCACCCGCCGCCGAGCCGCCCGCCGCCGGGCCACTCGCCGCCGGGCCAGCCATGCCCGCTTCACCTGCTTCACCCGCTGCCACGCCGGCCGCGCCCGCCGCGCCGGCCGCGCCCGCCTTCATCCCGCCGGGGCACGCGCGGGCCTGAGGGCCGCGCCGGCTCCGGATCACCGACAGCGCCGACAGCATGGCCAGCCCCGAAGACGATCCGATCGACGACAAGCCGATGCCGCTGATCGATCACCTGATCGAGCTCAGGCAGCGGCTGATGTGGGCGCTGGCTGCCTTCGTGATCTGCTTCGGCGTCTGTTATTTCTTCGCGCGCGACATCTATGGCTTTCTTGCCCGCCCGCTCGCCGACATCCTGATGCACCAGACCGGTGGCGAGCGCCGGATGATCTTCACCGCCCTTTACGAGGCGTTCTTCACCTACCTGAAGGTGGCGTTCTGGGCGGCAGCGTTCTTCAGCTTCCCCGTGGTCGCCCACCAGCTCTGGCTGTTCATCGCGCCGGGGCTTTATCGCAGCGAGAAGCGGGCGATCGCGCCGTTCCTGATCGCGGCCCCCTTCTTCTTCTT
>JADYYZ010000014.1 GCA_020853405.1 Acetobacteraceae bacterium | reverse complement strand
CGGGCGCACGCGGCCTGGAACACGCGGGTGCCGACCGCCGCGCTCAACCGCTGGTTCGAGGAGGCGCTGGCACGCCACCAGCCGCCGCTGGTGGAAGGCAGGCGGCTGAAGCTGCGCTACCTGACCCAGGCCAAGGCGCGGCCGCCCACCTTCGTGCTGTTCGGCACCCGTGCCGAAGCGACGCCCGAGGAATACCGCCGCTACCTGGTCAACGGCCTGCGCGAGACATTCGAACTGCCCGGCGTGCCGATCAGGCTGCATTGCCGGGGCACCGAGAACCCCTTCGCCGAGGCGTGACGCCGGCACCATGGGTCTCGACCCAGGGTGCCGGCATCGTCGATCGATCAAAGGCAGCCCAGCAGGCCGCAGGCGATGATCGAGGTGAGCGTCAGCTCGCCGACCGACATCGTGATCACGTCGCCTGGCTTCAGCGTCTTGATCACCGCCTGGCGCGACGGCACCGTGCTCCGCACCGTGTATTCGCCGCCGCCGGTGCGATTGGTGAGCGTCACCTCGCTCGGCGGATTGACGCGCACGACGTTGGCAATCACCTCCGAGGCGCCGTCGCCGAAGCCGCCCGGCGTGCGCGCAACCTGGCCGACCGTAGCCGTCGCGCCGCCCGCCGCGGGGGCGGCCGACGAGCCGGTGGCGGGGGGCGTCACCGAAATATGCACGCTGCGCGTGAAGTGCACGCTGACATCGACGCCGGCCATGTAGCCCGCGATATCGACGCCGGGCGGCGCATGGAAGACCCGCTCGGGGCCGCCGGCGGCCGGCACCACCGCTACCATCCGGCTGTTGAAGTCGATCGACTGGACCTTGCCGCGCAGCGAGCCGCTGCCGCCATCGGGCAGCACGTTGGTCGCCATCTGGGCGGCGGCCGGCACGGGCAGGAGGGCTGGGGCGGCCAGGGCGGCCACCGCGAACGCGGCCGCGAGCACACCGGCCCGCGGCAGGCTTGGAATGGACATGTCCGTCTCTCCGTTCGACTTGTGGCGGGGCGTGCCGAATGCCGGCGCCCGGCCATGGCCGAAGGTCGGCGGTCCGCCGCTGCGACTCAATGCGATCGCGCCCTTGTTGCCGATTTCGGATACGGAAAGGCGAAGCGCTCGCGCCGCCCGGGGCGTGAGGGCCAGCCAGGACCGATGGTATCAGCCGGTGAAGCGCACCAGTTCGCGGTGGCGGGTGCTGGCGGGCTCGCACAGCGCGGCGATCGCGGGGGCGACCTGGTCGGGCCGCGGCAGCGTTGCTGGGTCCTCGCCCGGCATCGCGGTCGCGCGCATGCGGGTGGCGACCGCGCCGGGGCTGAACAGCGTGACCCGGAGCGGGCTTGATCCGAGCTCCTGCGCCCAGGTCAGCACCAGGTGCTCGAGCCCCGCCTTGGTCGCGCCATAGGCGCCCCAGTAGGCGCGCGGGCGCTGCGCGACGCCGGTGGTCACGAACACCGCGCGGCCGGCATCCGACCCCCGCAGCGGCGGGTCGCAGCTGCGGATCAGCCGCCAGGCCGCCGTCAGGTTGACGCCGACCACGTCGGCCCAGTCGCGCGGCGTCACGTGCGCGACGGGGGTCAGCGTGCCGAGCGCACCCGCATTGTGCACCAGGATGTCGAGCCGGCCGAAGCGGGCCACGATGTTGGGACCCAGAAGGTCGATCTGGTCGGCCTCGCGCACGAGATCGAGCGGCACCAGCGTTGCCGCCCCGCCCTCGGCACGGATCAGGTCGTCGGTCTCCTCGAGCGCGCCCTGGCTGCGCGCGGTCAGCACCAGCTGCGCGCCGCGCCGCGCGAGTTCGACCGCCAGCGCCCGGCCGATGCCGCGCGACGCCCCGGTGACCAGCGCCACCCTGCCGGCGAGCGAGCTTCCGGGCACGGTCTAGTCGCGTTCGGCCAGCAGCGACAGCTGGCGGTTCTCGGCGGGGCGTTCGTAATCGGTGAGCGCGATCGGGTAGTCGCCGGTGAAGCAGGCATCGCAGAAGCGCGGCGCCCTGGGGTCGCGCGCGATCCCCGCCACCGCCCGATAGAGCCCGTCGAGCGAGATGAAGGCGAGGCTGTCGGCGCCGATGATGCGCGCCATCTCGGCGACGTCGTGGCGGGCGGCCAGCAGCTTGTCGCGCTCGGGCGTGTCGATGCCGTAGTAGCAGCTGTGGGTGGTCGGCGGGCTGCTGATGCGCATGTGCACCTCGGCCGCGCCGGCGGCGCGCACCATCTCGACGATCTTGCGGCTGGTGGTGCCGCGCACGATCGAATCATCGACCAGCACCACCCGCCTGCCGGCCAGCAGCGCGCGGTTGGCGCTGTGCTTCAGCTTCACGCCAAGATGGCGGATCTGGTCGGTCGGCTCGATGAAGGTGCGCCCGACATAGTGGTTGCGGATGATGCCGAGCTCGAACGGCAGGCCGGCCTCCTCGGCGTAGCCGATCGCCGCCGGCACGCCGGAATCGGGCACCGGCACCACGACATCGGCCGGCACGCCGTTCTCGCGCGCGAGCTCGGCGCCGATGCGCTTGCGCACCGCATAGACCGGCCTGCCTTCGACCACGCTGTCGGGGCGGGCGAAGTAGATGTGCTCGAAGATGCAGAAGCGCGGAAGCTGCCGCCCGAACGGCCGGATGCTGCGCACGCCGCCCTCGGTCACCACCACGATCTCGCCCGGCTCGACATCGCGCACGAACTCGGCGCCGACGATGTCGAGCGCGCAGGTCTCGGACGCGAACAGCCAGCCGCCGCCAAGCCGCCCCAGCACCAGCGGCCGCACGCCCAGCGGGTCGCGCACGCCGATCAGCGCCTCATCCGTCAGCGCCACCAGCGAATAGGCCCCGGTGACCTGCTTCAGGGCGTCGATCAGGCGGTCGACCACGGTGGAATAGAGGCTGATCGCGATCAGGTGCACGAACAC
This sequence comes from Acetobacteraceae bacterium, assembly GCA_020853405.1. Classification (GTDB taxonomy): domain Bacteria; phylum Pseudomonadota; class Alphaproteobacteria; order Acetobacterales; family Acetobacteraceae; genus JADYYZ01. The sequence goes on along the minus strand of JADYYZ010000014.1, from coordinate 1,076 downwards.
TTCGCTGTCGGTCGTGCTCTGGAACAGGCAGCCGCGGCGCACCAGCTGCCGGCGCAGGCTGGTGGCGTTGGTGAGGTTGCCGTTGTGGCCCACGGCAAGCCCGCCGAACTCGAAATCGGCATAGAGCGGCTGCACGTTGCGCAGCACCGTCTCGCCGGTGGTGGCGTAGCGATTGTGCCCGATCGCCACCCGCCCCGGCAGGCGCGCGATCACCTGCGGGTCGGAGAAATTGTCGCCGACCAGCCCGAGGCCGCGATGCTGGTGGAACCGCGCGCCATCGTAGGTGACGATGCCGGTGGCTTCCTGGCCGCGATGCTGGAGCGCGTGCAGGCCGAGCGCGGTGACCGCCGCCGCATCGGCGACATCGAAGGCACCGATGACGCCGCACTCCTCGTGCGGGTGGTCGTCATCGCCCCGGCTCGCCATGTGATCCGCTGGCAGCATGCTTGGCGTTTCCACGTCCGGTCCCCGGCCTAGCGTTGCTGCGGCCGCGGCGGCCTGGCGAGGTCCGCGGCCGTCGGCTGCCGCGACAGTTCGTTGCGGCACAAAGGCGGCGGCGGCCCGATGCCAAGGTCGCGCGGCAGCAGGCTGAAGGCGTAGTCGCTCAGCGGTTCCGCCGCGTCCAGCGTGCGCGCCTGGGCAAGCCAGGGCGGGCACTGTGCTGCCGGCAGCAGCCACGCCGCCCCAATATAGGCAACCACGACCACCACCGCACCCCTGGCCAGGCCGAACAGGAAACCGAGCGCGCGGTCGATCGGCCCCAGGGCGGAGTTGCGCACGAGGCGGGCCAGCCATCGCGCGATCAGCGACAGCGCGACCAGCGCCACCAGGAAGATCGCGAAGGCGGCGACCGAGGCGCGCATCCAGGGCTCGCTCAGCACGCCCGAAAGCAGCGGCGCGGCCAGCGGATAGAAGGCCAGCGCCGCGGCGATGGCGCCGATCCAGCCCAGCATGCCAAGGGTTTCGTGCACGAATCCGCGCAGGCTGGCGAGCACCGCCGACAGCACCAGCAGTGCCGCCACCGCGCCGTCGACGATCAGCGAGTCGGTCGGCATCACGCTGGCCCCCCCATGCGT
>JADYYZ010000013.1 GCA_020853405.1 Acetobacteraceae bacterium | reverse complement strand
TGGCCGCCGCCCGGCAACGGCGCGGCCCGCACGTCGATCACGGTGCCGTCGGGGCGGACGCGCCGGCGGCGCGCCGGGCGCGAATGGTCCTCGCGCGTCTCGTCGGCATAGGCATCGCCCTGCTCGCCGGGGCCGTATTCGCCCGCTGCCCGCCGCCGCTCGATCAGCTCGTGCATCGATTCGCCCAGCCGCACCGCCGCCTCGCCCATGATCGTGTGGTAGGCGGGGTTGACCATGCGCGCGCGGCGATCGGGGCCGAACAGGCTGATCCCCTGCGGCAGCGCCGCCAGCACGGTCTCGAGCGTCGCCGCGCGGTCGCGCGCCTCGGCCTCGGCGCGGGCAAGCGGGGTGATGTCGCTGACCGTGACCACGAAGCCGCCATCGGGCAGCGGGTCGGAGGCGAACTCCAGCACCTGGCCGTTCGGGCGTGGTCGGCGGCGCGCGTGCGGCGCGCGGTGGTCGGCGCCGAGAAGGCCAGCGATGTAGGCCGGGGCATCGATGGCGGCGTATTCGCCGCGCGCCTCCAGCATCCTGATCACGCTCTCGAACCGCATGCCCGGCGCCAGTTCGGCGACATCCAGCCCCAGCATGGTGGCATAGGCGGCGTTCTTCAGTTTCAGGCACTGGTCGGGGCCATAGACGCCAAGGCCGGTGCGGCTGGCATCGAGCACCGCATCGAGCAGCCGCCCCCGCTCCGCCGCGCTGTGCTCCGCCCTGACCAGCTGCGTCACGTCGTTGGCATGGATCACGAAGCCGCCGTCGGGCAGCGGATCGAGGGCCGCTTCCAGGATCTGCCCGTTCGGCCGGCGCCGGCGGAAATTGCTCGGCTGCGTGACATCCAGCGCCAGCATCGCGCGGGCATGCGCCTCGGCGTCGATGTTGGCGAACTCGCCGCGACCGGCGAGTTCGGCGATCACCTCGGCGTGCGACATCCCCTGCGCCAGCGCATCGGGCCCGAGATCGAGGAGCAGCACGAAGGCGCGGTTGCGGGCGACGACGCGGCGATCGGGGCCGAACACGATCACCCCGGTGCGGCTGACCGCCAGCACCGCGCGCAGCAGCGCGGCATCGGCATCGGCGCCTGCGCTGCCGGCGCCGCCGGCGCCGCCGGCGTCAGGCTGAAACCCCGGGGCGGCCTCGCCGCTCACCGCGCTGCCGCAACCGGCCCGGCGGCGGCATGCGCCAGCGCCGGGCGAGGGGTGCCTGTGCGATGCATCGCGAACAGGAAGGCGGCCAGCACCCCCATCGCCAGCGACTGGTGCGCGGTGCCCAGCCCCACCGGCACCACCGCGAGCAACGTTGCGATGCCAAGCGCGTATTGCGCGACCACCGCCAGCACCAACAGCAGCAGCGGCACGCGCAGCGCCACCGCCGGCCAGGAAACGGCGGCGGCGATGATACTGCCCAGCAGCGCCAGGGTGGCCAGCAGGCGGTGGTTGAACTGCACCGTCGCGATATGTTCGAAGAATGCCCGCCACCAGGGGTGGTGGTCGAGATAGGCGGACGGCACCAGCCTCCCCTCCATCAGCGGGAAACTGTTGTAGTCGAGTCCGGCGCGGATGCCGGCGACGAAGCCGCCCGCCAGCATGGCCGCCGCGGCGAGCACGAATGCGCGCCGCACCCAGGCCCGCGCGCCGGCGGGCACCGACAGGGGTTCCGGCGCCACGAGATCGAGCGCGGTCCAGACGAGAAGGCCGAAGATCAGGAAGGCAAGCCCCAGATGGATCACCAGCCGATAGGGGTTGACGCTGGTGCGCCCCGCATCGAAGCCGCTGGCGACCATGAACCAGCCGACCGCGCCCTGCAGGCCGCCCAGCGCCAGCAGCAGCACCAGTCGCCCGCGCAGTGAAGCGGGCACGGCGCCCTTCAGCCAGAACCAGGCCAGCGGCAGCCCGAAGGCAAGCCCGAGCAGCCGGCCCCACAGGCGGTGCACATATTCCAGCCAGAAGATCTGGCGGAAGCCCTCCATCCCGAATCCCTGGTTGACCAGGGCATATTGCGGGATCGTGCGGTAGAGATCGTAAAGCCGCTGCCATTCCGCCTCCGACATCGGCGGCAGGGTGCCCGACAGCGGTGCCCATTCCATGATGGAAAGGCCCGACCCGGTCAGCCGCGTCGCACCACCCAGCGCGACCATCACCCAGACCAGGAAGGCGACCAGAAAGAGCCAGGCCGCGAGCGCCCTGGGCTGGCCGGAGACGGTGCCATGGGGGCCACGCCCGGCGGGACCGGTCTGCGGCGGATGAGTTGGGTCGAACGGCATCGGTGGGGTCCGGCTGGTCTTTCTTCGATCGCGGGGTCGGCGTCTATATCATGCCGGAAGCCGCGCGCTCGCGCGAAGGGCTGGCCCAGATGGAAAGCCAGATGGCGGCCTGGCGGGCCTGGCGCGCGCTGGGCTGGTGGGAAAGGCAGACCGCTTCCGAGCCGCCGCGCCACCCTTGACGCGGCTGGCGCGCAATGAGCGAGGACATCGAAACCCGCGCGCTGGAGCGGCTGATGGTGCGCCGGGGCGAGATGCCGTCGGCCGCCGTCACGATCGAGCCGCCGGGTGGTGGCGAGGGGCCGGACCTGGCGGCGGGGCCTGGCAGCGGTGCCGGGCAGCCGACCGGCGAACTGACGAACATCCCGCGCAGCGCGGTGATGCAGGCGGTCGGCCAGCTGGGTTCGTGGCTTCAAGCCGCCGCCGAGCAGCTCGACCAGGTC
>JADYYZ010000012.1 GCA_020853405.1 Acetobacteraceae bacterium | reverse complement strand
CGGTGCCGTCGGGCCCCAGCACGCGCACCGCATCACCGCGCGAGAACTCCCCCGTGACCGCACGCACGCCGGCCGGCAGCAGGCTGGCACCACCGCCCAGCGCGCGGGTCGCGCCGGCATCGATCACGAGCGTGCCGGAAGGCGCGAGGCCTCCGGCAACGAACGACTTCCAGGCACTGCGCGGGGCGGCGGTGGGCGCGAACCAGGTGGCGCGTGCCTCGCCGACCTCGAGTGCGCGCAGCGGGTGCGGCCGCCGGCCCGAGGCGATCGCCATCCGGCAGCCGGCGCCGGTGGCGATCCGCCCGGCCAGCAGCTTGGTCACCATGCCGCCGGTACTGTGCCCGGGTGCCGCATCGCCTGCCAGGGCCTCGATCTCGGGCGTGATCGCTGCCACCTCGGGGATGTGGCGCGCGCCGGGATCGCGCCGCGGGTCGGCGGTGTAGAGCCCATCGATGTCGGAAAGCAGCACCAGCGTGTCGGCGGAAATCATCTCGGCGACGCGGGCGGCCAGCCGATCATTGTCGCCGAAGCGGATTTCCGCGGTGGCCACCGAATCGTTCTCGTTGATCACCGCGATGGCGCCGAGCCCGAGCAGTGTTTCCAGCGTGGCACGCGCGTTCAGGTAACGCCGGCGCTGTTCGGAATCGCCGAGCGTGAGCAGCAGCTGCGCCGCGGTGATGCGGTGCGTCGCGAGTGCTGCGGTCCAGCCCTGCGCCAGGAAGACCTGGCCGACGCAGGCGGCGGCCTGCTTCTGCTCCAGCCGCATCAGGTGTTTCGGCGGCAGGCCGAGCGCCAGCCGGCCCAGCGCGATCGCGCCCGAGGAGACCACCACGACCTGCCGGCCGCCGGCCCGAAGGGCGGCAAGGTCGCTCGCGAGCGTGGCGAGCCACGCCTCGTCCAGCCGGCCGGTCGCGTCATCGACCAGCAGCGCGCTGCCGATCTTGACCACGATGCGCCGGGCGGCAGAAAGGCTCATGCCGCCTCGGCCTTGCGTGCGGCGCGGATCGCAAGGGAAAGCGCGCGCAGCACGCTATCCAGCCCCTCGCGCGTCGCCCCCGACAGCAGCATCACCTTCTTTCCCGAAACCCTTTCCAGTGCCGCGCGGCGGGCGGCGATCTCACGCGGGGTCATGGCATCGGTCTTGTTCAGCGCCACGAGCTCGGGCTTTTCCGCCAGCGCGTCGCCATAGGCAGCAAGCTCGGCGCGCACCGTGCGATAGGCCCGCGTGACCTCGCCGGCGGCGCCATCGACCAGGTGCAGCAGCACCGCGCAGCGTTCGACGTGGCCGAGGAATTTCTGGCCGAGGCCAGCACCCTGCGATGCACCCTCGATCAGGCCGGGAATGTCGGCAAGCACGAACTCCTCGGCCGGCGAGAGCCGCACCACGCCGAGGCCGGGCGTGAGGGTGGTGAAGGGATAGTCGGCGATCTTCGGCCGCGCCGCCGTGGCCGCCGCCAGGAAGGTGGACTTGCCGGCGTTGGGCAGCCCGACCAGGCCGGCATCGGCGATCAGTTTCAGCCGCAGCCAGAGCCAGCGTTCCTCGCCCGGATACCCCTTGGTCGCCTTGCGGGGCGCGCGGTTGGTGGCCGACTTGAAATGCGTGTTGCCGAAGCCGCCATCGCCGCCGCGGGCGAGGGTCACGCGCTGGCCGGGCTGCGTGAGATCGGCACGCAGCGTCGCGCGGTCGTCATCCAGGATCTGTGTGCCCACGGGCACCCTGAGCAGCACAGGGGGGGCGGCGGCGCCGGTGCGGTCCGAACCCTCGCCGTTGCCGCCCTTGCGGGCCTTGAAATGCTGGGCGTAGCGGAAATCGATCAGGGTGTTGAGGTTGTCGACCGCCTCGACGATCACGTCGCCGCCGCGCCCGCCATTGCCGCCCGCGGGGCCGCCGAACTCCAGGAACTTCTCGCGCCGGAAAGCAACGCAGCCATCGCCGCCGTCGCCGGACTTCACGAAGACCTTCGCCTCGTCGAGGAACTTCATCAGGGACCCGTCGGACGAAAAAGGGGGCCGCGCGGCCCCCCATTCATGCACAGGCGCGGGGCGACGCCTATCGGGCGGAAGCTGCCGGCTTTGCCGGCGGCACGACGCTGGCGTGGACGCGGCCCTCCGCCTTGCGCTCGAAGGTCACGGTGCCGTCGACCAGCGCGAACAGCGTGTGGTCGCGCCCGACGCCGACATTGCGGCCGGGCTTCACCTTGGTGCCGCGCTGGCGGACGATGATGTTGCCGGCCACCACCGCCTGGCCGCCCGACTTCTTGAGGCCGAGCCGCCTGCCTTCGGTATCGCGGCCGTTGCGCGATGACCCGCCTGCCTTCTTGTGTGCCATGGCGTGCGTTCCCCTCCGCTCAGGCCGAGATCGCGCCGATCTTCAGCACGGTGACGTGCTGGCGATGGCCGTTCTTGCGCCGGCTGTTCTTGCGGCGGCGCTTCTTGAAGATGATCACCTTGTCAGCCCGCTTCTGTTCCAGCACGGTCGCGGTGACCGAGGCGCCGGCCAGCACCGGCGCGCCGATCTTCACGCCTGATTCGTCGCCGGCCATCAGCACATCGGTGAAGGTCACGGCGCTGCCGGCCTCGCCGGGGAGTTTCTCCACCGTCAGGACGGCATCGGGCGTCACCCGGTACTGCTTGCCGCCGGTTCGGATCACTGCGTACATGGCCCTACGAAGTCCCTTTGAGGCGGCGGCGCAAACCAAGGCGCCGGCGGAAGCACACGCCCCCGGCCGCGAGGCGACGTCTATATGGGCGAGGGGCGGCCCAGTCAACCGGGCGGGCGAGGCGCGGAGCGGGACAGGGGCAGTCCCAGGCAAATTTTGAGTGCGGTGATCGCTTTTGCAACGACCTTGGATGACGTATGGTTGTGCCGCGTGTGCAGGGCGGCGGTAGGAGGTCAGCATGAAATGGGATGCGGTGCAGACCGAGGCGAAGCAGAAGGGCTACCTGATCTTCGCCATGGACCAGAGCCAGACCCCGGTAATGACGCAGCCCGGGCCGT
>JADYYZ010000011.1 GCA_020853405.1 Acetobacteraceae bacterium | reverse complement strand
TCACGCAGCATCGCCGCCCGGCGGGCCGCGGTCGCTTCCCGGTCGAGTGCCGGCGCATCGGTGAGTACGACGCCGTAGTCGGAGGCGGCCGCCGCCTGGCTGACCACGCCGTCGATCACGTCCTCCAGCACCTGCTCGGCCGGCCGCAGCAGCGGATCGCCATAGCCGCCGCCGCCGGCGGTGAAGCAGTCGAGCACGTCGCCCGCCTGCATGCGGAAGCGCTCGCGGGCCGGCACCTTGTGCGTGCTGGCATCGGCCCGGCGCAGCACCGAGGCCCAGGGTGCCGCGGGTTTCCCGCCCTTCACGCCCCAGGGGCGCGAGAAATGCCGGTCGCCACGGTGCGTCACCTCCAGCGGGCCTTCCAGCACCTCGAACACCTTCCGCATGCCAAGGCCGCCGCGGCTGCGTCCCGCGCCGCCGGAATCGGGGGCAAGCCGCATCGAATGCACGCGCAAGGGGTACTCGAGCTCCACCGCCTCGGTCGGCGCGTTCATCATGTTGGTGATGTCGGTCTCGATATAGTCGACGCCGTCCTTGCCCTGCCTCGCACCCATGCCGCCGCAGAACAGTTCGAGATAGACATAGGCGCGGCCGTCGCGGCGCCGGCCCGAGAAACTGACCCCCTGCATCGAGGAGGAGGAGGCGCGGATGCGCTCGGGTGCCGCCTGCGCGAGGCAGCCGAAGATCACGTCGGTCATCCGGCAGACCGTCATGGTGCGCGCATTCAATGCCGCCGGGTGGCGCGGGTTCACCACCGTGCCTTCGGGAAGCGAGACCTTGATCGGCCGGAAGCAGCCGGCGTTGTTGGGCAAGGTCGGGTCGGTCACGCAGCGCACGCAGTAATAGGCGACGCAGGCAGCGTGCGAGAACGCGGCGTTGGCGGCGCCCGCGACCTGCGGGTCGGTGCCGGCAAAATCGACATGGATGTCGGAGCCGCTGATGGTCAGCGCCGCCTGGATGCGGATGCGCCTGTCGAGAACGATGCCGTCATTGTCGAGCCAGTCAGAGAAACTGTAGGTACCGTCGGGCATCTCGGCGATGCGGGCGCGGGTCAGCGCCTCGGCCCGGTCCATCAGCGCCTCGACCGATGCCAGCACGCGGGCCGCGCCGTATTCCTGGCACAGGGTGGCGAAGCGTGCGGCGCCGACGCGCACCGCGGCGATCTGCGCGCCGAGATCGGCCCGAAGATGGTCGGGCATGCGCACGTTCTTCAGCAGGATGGCCATGATCTGGCGGTCGAACACGCCCTTCGCGATGAGCCTGATCGGCGGCAGCACCAGGCCTTCCTGGAACAGTTCCGTGGCATCCGGCGGCAGGCTGCCGATCGCCATGCCGCCGAGGTCGGAGTGGTGCGCCATCGAGGCGGCCATGGCGACGCACTCGCCATCCGCGAACACCGGTGTCAGCACGGTGATGTCGGGCAGGTGGGTGCCGCCGTCATAGGGATCGTTCATCAGATAGACGTCGCCGTCCTGCATCGTGGCCGGCGGGAACTCACGCAGCAGCGCCTTCACGGTGGAGGCGAGCACGCCGAGATGCTGCGGCAGCGCCACCGACTGCGCCATGGTCTCGCCGCCGACCGTGAACAGCGCGCATGAACAGTCGGCGCCTTCCTTCAGCACCACCGAGAAGGCGCTGCGGATCAAGGCGCCCTCCATCTCGGCGGCCACCATGTCCAGCCGGTTGCGCACCACCTCGAGCGTGATCGGGTCGATCGCGGTTGCTGCCTGGCTGGTGGGGCGGTCATCGGGCATGGGAAGGGGGTTCCTGTTCAGGCGTGCCGCGGGAAATCGGGCCGGCCGAAGGAAAAGCCGCCATCCAGCACGATCACCTCGCCGGTCATGCCGGCAGCGCGCGAGGAGGCGAGGAACAGCACCGCCTCGCCGACCTCGTCGGCGCTGACCAGGCGCCGGCCGGCACTCCGGCCGCGGTAATAGTCGGCGATCGCAAGGAAGTTCGGGTCGGTGCTGCCAGGCCGGTCGACCAGCCCTGGCGCGAGCGCGTTCACGGCGATGCCGTGCCGGCCGTATTCCAGGGCGAAGCCCTGGGTCAGCATCGCCAACGCTGCCTTGCTCGCGCTGTAGAGCGCCGAGCCCGGCCGCACGTAGCGGAAATTGCCCGACGTGACGTTGACGATGCGGCCGCGGATGCCGCGTGCGACCATCGCCTCGCAGGCGGCGCGGCTGCACAGGAAGGCGGCCCGCGCATTCACCGCCATCACCCGCTCGAAATCCTCGACCGTGGTCTCGCCGATCAGCTTGTTGAAGTTGATGCCGGCCGCGTTCACCAGCACCGCCGGCGGGCCGTGGCGGGCGGCGATGTCGGCGAACAGAGGGCCGATCGCGGCAGGATCGCTGACATCGGCGAGCGCCACCTCGGCCTTGCCGCCGAGGCTTTCGATCGCACGTGCCGCGCGGGAAGCGGTCGAGCCGACCAGGATGGCGGGGGCGCCGACCGCAAGGAACGCCCGCGCGATGCCAAGCCCGACGAGCCCGGTGCCGCCGGTGACCAGCACCGGCCCCTGTGCCCAGGGTTCAGCCATGCGCAGGCACCGTGATGATCATGTTGCCGTGCGGTTCGACGACGCAGGACTCGCCGGGCAGCACGACGGTGGTGCTGTCGGCCTGCTCGACGATGAAGGGGCCGATCGCAGCCACCCCTACGGGCAGCACCTCGCGCCGATAGACCGGTACGGCGGCCACCCCACCGGCCTCGGGCATGTACACCGTGCGGGTGGTGCGCTTTGCCGCCTGCCACGAAGCGCCGCCAGCCGGAGGATCGAGCGCGATGCGCGGCACGCGCGCCGACCACACGGTGCGCAGGTTCACCAGCTCCACCTCGGCCATGTCGTTGCGCTGGCGGTATATGCGCTCGTGCGTGCGGTGGAAGCCGTCGACCAGGCGGGCCACCAGGCCGGCATCGAAGGCGCCCTCGACCGGCACCTCCAGCTCATAGGACTGGCCGACATAGCGCATCTCGGCGAAGCGGTTGGTACAGAGTTCCAGCGCGTTGCCGGCTTCCTTGCGCATCTGGTCCTGGCGCTGCCGGTCGGCCTCGGCGAAGGCAGCTTCGAGCTCGGCCGCGGCGAGGTCTTTCGAGCGCCGGCGGAACGAGACGGAAAGATCCTGCTCGATGTCCGAGACCAGCAGCCCGAAGGCGGAAAGCACGCCGGGCGCGAACGGTACGATGATGCGGGGAATGCCGAGCATGCGCGCAAGCGGGCTGGAATGTACCGGGCCTGCACCGCCCAGCGCCACCAGCGCGAACGCGCGCGGGTCGTAGCCGCGGGCGATGGTCAGCAGCCTGATCTCGTCGGCCATGCGGTTGTTCAGGATGGTGTGGATGCCGTGCGCGACCGCGAGCTTCGAAAGCCCCAGCCGGGCGCCGAATGCATCGAGTGCCGCGTGGGCGGCGGCGGCATCGAGCCTGAGCTCGCCGCCGACGAAATAGTCCGGGTCGAGATAGCCGAGCACGACGCTGGCGTCGGTGACCGTGGGCTCGCTGCCGCCGGTGCCGTAGCATACCGGGCCGGGCACGGCACCGGCGCTCTGCGGCCCGACATGCAGGCTGCCGGCTTCGTCGGTCCAGGCGATGGACCCGCCGCCGGCGCCGATGCTGACGACATCCAGCATCGGGATGCGCACCGGGTATTTCAGCACCTTGCCCTCGGTCGAGGTCAGCGGCTTGCCATCGACGACCAGCCCGATATCGGCGGTGGTGCCGCCGATATCGTTCGAGATCAGGTTCTTCTCGCCGCACGCGGCGCCGATCGCCTGGGCCGCCACCACGCCCGCCGCCGGCCCCGAGCGCAGCAGGCTGACCGGCCGTTCGACCGCGGCGTCGGCGGTGGCGATGCCGCCGCGCGACTGCATGATCTCAAGCCGCGCCGGCACGCCGATCGCATCCAGGCGCTCCTTCAGTGCCGCGATGTAGCGCGAGACCTTCGGCCGCAGATAGGCATCGAAGGTGGTGACCAGCGTGCGCTCGTACTCGCGGAAGGTCGGGTCGATCGCCGACGACAGCGAGACCGGAATGTCGGGATAGAGCGCGGTGATGATCTCGCGCGTGCGCAGCTCGTGCGCAGGGTTGAGGAAGGAGAACAGGTAGCAGACCGAGATCACCTGCACCTTGTGTTTCTCGACCAGCTCGCTGGCGGCGCGTCGGACGCTGTCCTCGTCCAGTGCCACCAGCACCGAGCCGTCGGCGGCGAGGCGTTCCCGAACACCGAGCCGCCGGCGGCGCGGCACCAGGAAGACCGGCGTTTCGGGGTCGATGAACAGGTTGTAGAGTTCCGACCGCTTCTGCCGGCCGATCGCCAGCACGTCCTCGAACCCCGCGGTGGTCAGCAGGCCGGTAACCGCGCCCTTGCGCTCGACCACCGCGTTGGTCGCCACCGTGGTGCCGTGGATGAAGCGCCTGATGTCGGCGGCGGAAAGCCCGGTGTCGCGCAGGATGCGCGCGACGCCCTCGATCACCCCGCGCGACGGATCGGCCGGCGTGCTCGACACCTTGGCGAGCGACATCGCGCCGCCGGAGCGGATGCCGACGATGTCGGTGAAGGTGCCGCCGACATCGATCGCGATCGCAATGGTTTCGCCCATTCGTTGTTCCTCGGCCTTCATCCCAGATAGGCGCGGATGGTGTCCTGGTTCTCGAGCAGCGTGCGGCCGGGACCTTCCAGCGCGATCGTGCCGGTGCGCATCACATAGGCGTGGTCGGCAAGCGCCAGCGCCAGGAACGCGTTCTGTTCGACCAGCAGCACCGAGGTGCCCGCGCGGTTGATGGCGCGGATCGCATCGAACATGGTCTGCACCAGCAGCGGCGCGAGGCCGAGCGAGGGTTCGTCGAGCAGCAGCAGCTCGGGCTCGGCCATCATGGCGCGCCCGATCGCCAGCATCTGCTGTTCGCCGCCCGAGAGCGTGCCTGCCGGCTGGCCCTGCCGCTCGGCCAGCCGCGGGAAGATCGTGTACACCTTCTCGAGGTTCCGCGCGGCGGCGTCGCGGCGGCCGCGCCCATAGGCGCCAAGCCGAAGATTCTCCAGCACCGACAGCCCAGCGAAGGTACGCCTGCCCTCGGGGCATTGCACCACGCCCTGGCGGGCGACCAGGTGGGCGGGCATGCCGGCGAGCGGGCGACCCTTGTAGCGGATGCTGCCCCGGGCCGGCGTGAGCTCGCCCGACAGTGCCCGCACCAGCGTCGTCTTGCCGGCGCCGTTGGCGCCGACCACGGCGACCACCTGGCCCTCGCCGACGCCGACCGAGACACCCTCTACCGCCCGGATCGGGCCGTAGGTGACGTGCAGGTCGTTCGCTTCCAGCAGCATCGTCATGCCAGGCCCGAGCCGAGATAGGCGCGGATCACCGCCGGGTCGGCCCGCACCTGGTCGGGCGTTCCCTCGGCGATCTTGCGGCCCTGGTCCATCACGATCACCCGGTCGGAGATCGCCATCACCAGGCTCATGTGGTGCTCGACCAGCAGGATGGTCTTGCCGAGCGCGTCGCGCAGGTGGCGGATCAGGCCGTTCAGCTCCTCGACCTCGGCCGGGTTCATGCCGGCGGCCGGCTCGTCGAGCAGCAGCAGCGTCGGCTCGGTGGCGAGCGCGCGCGCGATTTCCAGCCGGCGGCGATCGCCATAGGCGAGGTTGCGCGCCAGGAGCTCGGCCACGTGGCCGAGCTCGACGAGGCCGATCAGCTCGTCGGCGCGCTCGGCCATGCGCTGCTGCCCCGCCCGCCAGCGGCGGTGGCGCAGCAGTGCCCCCAGCATGCCGCTGCCATCGTGCCGGCCGAGCCCGACCAGAACGTTCTCGCGCACCGAAAGGTTGGGGAAGATGCGAAGGTTCTGGAAGGTGCGCCCGATGCCGCGCGCTGCCACGCGATGCAGCGGCAGGCCGGCGAGATTCTCGCCCTTGAAGCGGATGGCACCCGCGGTCGGCGGGAAGATGCAGGTGATCAGGTTGAAGGCGGTGGTCTTGCCGGCACCGTTCGGCCCGATGATCGAGACGATCTCGCCCTCGGCCACGTGGAAACTGAGGTCGTCGACGGCAGCGAGGCCGCCGAAGCGCCGCTCCAGACGCTCGATATCGAGGAGCGGCGCCTCGCTCATGGTGTATCCGCCGCCGCCGGCGCCGAGGCAGCGCGCGGCCGGATCGGGGCCGCAGCCTGGTTGCGGCCCAGGATGCCCTGCGGCCGGAACAGCACCATCAGCACCATGATCGCGCCATAGATCGCCAGCCGGTACTCCGAGGCGAAGCGCAGCAGCTCGGGCAGCGCCGCCAGCACCGCACCGCCGAAGATCGCGCCCGGCACGCTGCCGAGCCCTCCCAGCACGACCATCGCGAGGAAGCCGATCGAGACGATCGGGGTGAAACTGTCGGGGCTGATGAAGGTGATGTAGTGTGCCCAGAAGGCGCCGGCCGCACCCGCGATCGCCGCCGACAGCGCGAACAGTTTCATCTTCACCAGCCTGGGATCGATGCCGACGCCGGCGAGGCTGAGGTCGTCGTCGCGCATCGCGCGCACGGCGCGCCCGAACGGCGAATCGAGCAGGGCCATCACCGCCAGCGCCGAGACCACCAGCACCACCAGGATCAGCCAGTAGAAGCCCGCACCCTGCAGCTCGGCGCCGAACCAGGAGGGCACCGGGATGGCGCGGATGCCCATCGGCCCCCGCGTCAGCTCGATCCAGTTGATCATCACCATCCAGATCACGCCCGACAGCCCGAACGTGCCCATCGCCACGTAGTGGCCGCGCAGCCGCATCATCGGCCAGGCGAACAGGGCGCCGAAGATGCCGGTGATCACGACCGCGGCCAGCATGCTGGGCCAGACCGGTATGCCGAGGCGGGTGGAGAGGATCGCGCTGGCGTAGGCGCCGATGCCGTAGAAGGCAGCGTGCCCCAGCGAGATCATGCCGGCGAAGCCCGCGATCAGGTTCAGGCTGAGCGCGATCACCGAGGACATCGCCATGATCGTCGCCACCCGCAGCAGGTAGGCATCGGAGAGTACCAGCGGCACCAGCGCCGCGATCGCGATCGGCAGCAGGATGGCAGGCCGGCGAAGCTCGAAGGGCGGCACCGCCGGCAGCGGCAGCACCGCGAGGTTGGTGCGCTCGATCTTCTCGAGCCCGCGCTTGCCGAGCAGCCCGGTCGGCCAGGCCACCAGCACGACCACGATCAGCAGGAAGGCGATCGCATCGCGCCAGGCCGAGGAGATGTAGACGCTGGTGAAGGCTTCCACCACACCCAGGATCAGGCCGCCGACGATCGCACCCGCAACCTGCTCCATGCCGCCCAGCACCGAGGCGGCGAACGCCTTGATCATGCTGAGCGAGCCCATCGTCGGATAGACCGAGTTGTAGAGCGCTGCCCCCAGCACGCCGGCGACACCGCCCAACGCCGCGGCACCGCAGAAGGTGACGATGATCAGGCGGTCCACATCGATGCCGAGCAGCGCCGCGGCGCGCCGGTCCTCGGCGACCGCGCGCACCGCCGCGCCGAAATCGGTGCGGTGCAGAACGAGATGGAGCGCTGCGATCGCGGCGACCACCACCGCCATCGTCATCATCTCCCACAGGCTGACCGTGGTCTCGCCGAACTGCCAGGCTTCGGTCGAGAGCGTCGGCGCCAGCGGCTGCGTCTGCGGCCCGAAGACGAAATGCGCGAGGTTCTCGATGATCAGGCCAAGGCCCATGGTGGTGATCAGCGGCATCAGAAGCGGCTGGTCGCGCAGCGGCCGCACCGCGACCCGCTCGATGATCCAGCCGCTGAACAGCGCCGCCGCGGTGCCCGAAAGGAACGCGACCACCATGTTCGCGCCGGTCAGCGACAGCACCGCCATCGCGACGAACGCGCCCACCGTGTACGACGCCCCCTGGCCGAAATTCACGATGTTCAGCACGCCGAACACCAGCGAGACGCCGATCGCGCCGAGCGCATAGGTGCCGCCGACGGTCAGGCCGTTGACCAGGACCTGGGGGAGAAGCTCCATCCGCCCTCCTGTTGCAACCAGCGCGACACAGTTGCAGAATTGGCGCTACCGTACGGGCGTGCCATTCCTTCTGTCAACCGCGGCGCCCGCGAAAGGATGCCTCGCCATGGATCAGCCGGTTGCCCAGCCTGGCGTGCCGCGGGCAACAAGGGCGGGCGGTATCGCCGCGGTGCAGTCGGCACTCGCGGTGCTGAAGGCGCTGCCGGCCGATGGCACCACCATCGGCGTCAACGAGCTGGCGCGCCGGCTCGGCCTGCACAAAAGCAAGGTGTCGCGCCTGCTTGCGACCATGCAGCCGCACGATTTCGTGCAGCGCGATGCCGAGACCGGGCAGGTCTCGCTCGGGCTCGGGCTGGTGCTGCTGGCAAGCCCGCTGCTCGGCCGGCTCGACATCGCGAAACTGGCGCGACCCAGCCTGAATGCGATCGCCCGCGAGACCGGCGAGACCGCGCTGCTGGCGCAGTGGTGCGGGCGCGAGGTGGTGATGGTCGACCAGACGATCGGCACCCGCGCGATCGTCCATTACTCCTGGCCCGGCAAGTCGGTGCTGGCGCACGCCACCGCCGCCGGCAAGGTGCTGCTCGCGTTCCTGTCGCCCGACGAACGCGAGCGCGCGCTCGCGGCACCGCTGGTGCGGCGCACGCGCTTCACCATCACCGACCCGCGACGCCTGCGGAGCGAGCTCGCGCGCGTCGCGCGTCTCGGCTTCGCGCAGAACGACGAGGAGCACGAGCTCGAATCCTGCGGCGTCGCCGCCCCGGTCAGGAACTTCCGCGGCGAGGTCGTGGCGGCGGTGACGCTCGCGCTGCCCAAGACCCGCTTCGATCCCCAGGCCGCGCGCGTGAGAGGGGCGGTGGCGCGCGCCGCCGAGGAGGTTTCGCGCCGTCTCGGCTGGAGCCCGGAACCGATGCCGCGCCGCCGCTGATGACCAGCCCGCGCTCAGCGCGTGCCGATGCGCATCCCCAGCAGTTTCGGCAGTGCCGCCAGCGCGCGGGCGGCAGGCGAAGGCCGGCGTTCCGCTTCTTCCGCAACCTCGCTGGCAAGGATTCCCCAGCGGATGGCATTGCCCCCGACATAGCGGAACGGCTCGGGCGGAAGCCGCGGCAGGTCGCGCGTGCAGAAGGGGAGCGCGGTCCAGTCGTCCTTGATGCCGAGCGCGAGCGAGGCCAGGCACTGGCCGCCGATATAGGTGGGGTTCACGCCGTGCCCGGAATAGCCGCAGCCGTAATGGATCGTCGTGCCCGGCAGCGTGCGGAAGAACGGCAGCCGGTCGGCGGCGATGTCGATCGGCCCGCCCCAGACCGATGCGACGCCGAGCGCATCGAGCCCTGGCAGCAGGCGCCGCAGCCCGGCTTCCGCCCGCGCCGCCGACGCCCTATCGAAGCGCATCGCAAGCGCACCATCCCTGCCCGCGAACGCGATCGGGCCGGAGCCTGACCCCATCAGCACCCGCCCGTCCGGCGTCTTGCGGAAATAATGCACGAACATCCGGAGGTCGGAGAGGCCCTCGTCACCGGGCCAGACCGCGCCGAGCTGGTCGGGCGCGGCGTCGGTGATCAGGGCGTAGCTCGAGAACACCGAGACGTGGGGCGCGATCTCGCGCCGCGCCGCGAGTTGGGTGTTGGTCGCCAGCACGACCTGGCGGGCGATGATCTCGCCCTGGGGCGTGCGGATGCGGTTCGGCGCCCCGGCATCGAGGCCCTGCATCGGCGTTGCCTCGAACAGCTGCACGCCAACCCGCATCGCTTCCTGGCGAAGTGCCCGCGCAAGCCGCCCGGGATGCACGGTCGCGCCCTCGCGGAAAAGGAGCGCCTTGCGGAACACCGGCGAACGGCAGCGCGCCTGCATCTCGCCGGCGGAAAGGAGGCTGACCGAATCCGGCACGCCGAGCCGCTCGGCGGTGCTGAGATAGGGGGGAATCTTCAGTTCCTGCGCGGCCGAGGCAGCGACCTTGATCGAGCCCGGCTCGCGCCACCACAGGTCGCGGCCCTGCGCGGTCGCGAACGCGCGCAAGCCCTCCTGCGCGCGGCTGCCGGCCCGTGCCACCGCCAGCGCGCCGGCATCGCCGAGTGTCGCGGCAACGCCCGGCAGCATGGTCCAGTAGCCGTGCGCCTTGCCGCCGTTCTTGCCGCTTGCCTCGGCACCGCAGCGGCTCGCTTCGATCAGCACGACGCTGCGGCCGGGATCGCGCTCGCGCACCGAAAGCGCGGTCCAGAGCCCGGTATAGCCGCCGCCGACGATCGCGATGTCGGCCTCGATGCGACCGTGCAGCGCCGGCGCGTCGGGCACGTTGCCCTCCGCGGCCAGCGCCTCCTCGAACCACCAGGAGCGCTCGGCCGGGCCGGTGCCCGATCGGCGCCCGCCTTCCTTGTGCACGGCTACCTCGCCACCGTGCGGCGGCGGAACAGCTCGGCCGCGACGATGAAGATCGTGATCAGCACCAGCACCACGGTCGAGACCGCGGCCAGCGTCGGGTTCACCTGCAAGAGCAGGTCGTTCCACATCTGCCGCGGCAGCGTCGAGGTGGCACCGCCCGTGATGAACAGCGCGATCGTCAGCTCGTCGAACGAGGTGATGAAGGCGAACAGGAAGGCCGCGATCATGCCGGCGCGGATCTGCGGCAGGGTCACGTGCACCAGCGCCCGCCAGCGGCTGGCACCCAGGCTCCATGCCGCCTGGTCCTGGCGTTCGTCATAGGTCTTCAGCACCGCCATCACGGTGATCACCACATAGGGAACCGCGAGCACCGTGTGCCCGATCACGAGACCCAGGATGGTGCCGACCAGGCCGATCCGCGCATAGAGGTAGAACAGCCCGACCGCGATGATGATGCGCGGCAGCACCAGCGGCGCCAGGATCAGCGCCAGGATCACGCCCCTGGCGCGGATCTCCTGGCGCACCAGCACGAACGCCGCGGCGGTGCCGAGCAGGGTCGCGACGATGCCGGTCAGCACCGCGACGATGAACGAGCGGACAGTCGCATCGACCCAGCCCGATGAGCCGAGATAGGTGGCATACCAGCGCAGCGAGAAGCCGCGCGGCGGGAACTCGATGAACGCGCCGTCGGTGAACGAGACGGGGATCACGAAGAACGACGGCACGCACAGGAAGGTGATGATCAGCCCGGCCACCAGCACCAGCAGCGGCCGCGAGAGCGTGCGCTGGGCCCGCTCCCCCGGCGCCGGAATCAGCCGCTCCCACAGCTCGCCCGCGCGGTCGCAGAGCCACGCCAGCAGGTTGATCAGCCGCGTGCCGGCGACGGCTCCGGCGCGGGCCAGCAGGGCGGGCTGGCGCTGGCGGGCGCGTTCCTCGAGCGCGCCGCCCGAAAGGCTCGCCGTGCCCAGGATGCGGTCGTACAGCAGGAACACCAGCGCCGCGGTGAGGAGCAGCAGCACCGAAAGCGCGCTGGCGAACCGCCAGTTCAGCACCTCCTGGATCACCGCGATGATGACCTGCGCCAGCATCGTCTGCTGGCGCCCGCCCAAGAGCGCCGGCGTGATGAAGAACCCGAGCGAGGTGATGAAGACCAGCAGTGCCGCCGCGGCGACCCCCGGCATCGAGAGGCGGAAATAGATCTGCCAGAAGGCGCTGCCGCCGCGCGCCCCCAGCGTGCGCGCCGCACTCACCAGGTTGGAATCGACGCGCTGCATCACCGACAGCATCGACATCACGGCAAGCGGCATCATCGCGTGCACCATGCCGATCATCACGCCGGTGAAATTGAAGATCAGCGACAGCGGCGCATCGGTGATGCCGAGCGACTGCAGCAGCCGGTTGATCGCGCCGTTGCGCCCGAGCAGGATCATCCAGGCGAAGGTGCGCACCAGGAAGCTGGTCCAGAACGGCATCAGCACCAGCAATGTCAGCAGGTCGCGCGTCTTTGGCCGCGAGGTGGCGAGCAGATAGGCGACCGGGTAGCCGGCCAGCAGCGAGAACAGCGTCGTCCACAGCGAGATCTGGAGCGTGATGCCGAGCGTGCGCCAGTAGACCGGCGTGTTGACGACACGGAGATAGTTCTCGGCCGAGAGGCTGCCCGCGCGGTCGAGCACCGAGAGCCACAGGATCTGCGCGACCGGGTAGACGAAGAACGCCAGCACCACCAGCAGCAGCGGATAGAGCGGCCAGGCCCGCACCCAGCCGCGCCGTGCCAGCGCGGTGCTCATTGCGCCAGCACCACCGTCTGCTCGGCATCCCAGCCAAGCCGTACCGAGGCGCCGATGTCGGGCACGGCGGCGGGGCGGTCGGCGAACTGCTTGGCCAGCAGCACCGGCCCGTGCTCGATCGAGACGAAATGGCGGAACACGCCGCCGCCGAACACCCGGTCGGTGAGCGTGCCGCTGAGCGTGTTGTCGGCCTCGTCGCCGTTGCCGAGCAGGCGCATCGCCTCCGGGCGGACCACGATCTTCACCGGCCGGCCGGAGGCCAGGCCATCGGTCGATTGCACGTGGATCAGGAGGCCGCCTTCGGCGCGCACCGTACCGGCGCTGCTGACCTCGGCGGACAGGATGTTCGATTCCCCCAGGAAGTCGGCGACGAACTCGCTGCGCGGGCGGAAATAGAGATCCGATGGCGTGCCGAGCTGCTCGATCCTGCCCTGGTTCATCAGGCAGATCCGGTCCGACATCGCCAGCGCTTCCTCCTGGTCGTGCGTGACGTACAGGATGGTGATGCCGAGCCGCTTGTGCAGCGCCTTGATCTCCATCTGCATGTGGTCGCGCAGCTTGCGGTCGAGCGCGCCGAGCGGCT
>JADYYZ010000010.1 GCA_020853405.1 Acetobacteraceae bacterium | reverse complement strand
GCTGCTTCGCCAGCGCCGCCGGGTCGGCGAGGCCTGGCGCCAGCCAGAGTTCCGGCTCGATCCGCTCGATGGTCAGGCCGGCCCCGAACGATGGCCGGGCGGCGGCCGTATTCAGAACCAGCCCGCCTGCCAGCCGCACGCCGTCGACCACGGCATCGAGCTCGCCCATCTGCACGAGGCCAGGGCCGAGTGTCAGCTGGGCGGTGCCGCGCGCGCTGCGCAGCCTCCCCGCCGCCGCCCAGTCGAGCGGCCAGCCGAGCCAGGCGAGCGTGCCGCGCAGGTCGGCGGCATCGATGCCGGCGATCCCCTCGAAGCGCAGGCCGCCGTCGCCATGGCGCGCCGCACCCGACAGTGTGACCGCGGCCGCCCCCGGCAGCAGCGCGGTCGCCTGGTTGATCGCCGCCTGCCCTGCCTCGGCCCGGGCCTGCAGCTTCAGGTCACGCAAGGCGCCGCCACGCACCGGCGCCGAGGCAACGGAAAGATCGAGCCCGACCGGAATGCCGGTGCTGCCGACCGCCGAAGTGAACGGTGCAAGCCACGGATCGAGATCGAGCACGGGAAAGGCGAGCGCGATGTCAAGCCGCGCCGGGTCGGGGCGGAAACTCGCAGCCCCCGCGCCGGTGGCCTGGCCGCGGCCGGTGCTGCCGGCGGGTGCGGCCGCCGCATCGCCCAGCACCACGCGCAGGTCCTCGATGGAAAGCCCGGCGGGCGATGCGGTGAGCTGCGCCATATCCAGCGTCGCCGGCATCGCGGGTGCGGTCAGCATCTGCGACAGGTCGTCGATCGCGGCGGTGGCGTGGCCGGCGAAGGTCAGGGTCGGCAGGGCAAGCAGGCCCTGCGCCTCGAATTCGGCGCGCCCGCCCTGCGCGGTCGCGACCGACAGTTCCAGACGCGCGGTGCCGGCGGCATCGGCACGGTCGAGCCGCGCATGGATGCGCAGCCGCCGCGCCGCCGCGGTCGCCTCGCCATCGAGCGCAAACGGCCCGCCCGACCCCTCGCCCGATACCCGCGCCGTCACGCCCTGGACGGTGAAGCCCGCGATGGTGAGCGTGCCGTCCTCGATGCGGACATCGGCCTGGGCGATCCAGGCGGGCGCAAGGTGGGCCGGAAACGCGGGCGGCGCGATTCCCGACAGCACGATCCGCGGCCGCACCAGCACGATGTCGGTGGCGATGACGCGGCCCGCCAGCAGCGGCCAGAACCGGAGCCCGAGCCGCACCTCGGCCGCCTCGATCGAGAAGCCGTCGCCGATATCGGCGACCGACAGGCCGCGCGCCGCGACCGCCGCGCTCGGCAGCAGGCGGAGCGAGAATTCCTCGCGCAGCTGCACCGGCCGGCCCAGCACCGAGGCTGCCGCCGCCTCGATCTCGGCGCGGCGCTCACGCCAGTCGATCCGGGACGGCAGCAGCCAGGCGGCAGCGCCAAGGCCCGTGATCAGCAGCACCAGGAAGGCGAACAGGGCGGTCCGAAAACGCACCCGCCCCGATTGGCAGTTTTACGCCGGTTTGGGAAGCCGATGCGGCGTCCGGGGCTCAGGCCGCGCCGTAGCCGCCGCCGCCCGGCGTCTCGATCACGCCAAGATCGCCGATTCCGAGCTCGGCACTGTCGGTGCCCGTCATCGGCTGGATGCTGCCATCGGCCCGCTCCACCCACTGCCTGCCTGGCGCGCCATCCTGGCCGCCGGCCAGCCCGTGCGGGGCGACATTGCGGCGCGAGGAGAGCACCACCAGGGTCATCTTCTCGAAGAACCTGATCCGCCGCCGCGCGCCGTCGCCACCCCGCCACCTGCCGGCCCCGCCCGAACCCCGGCGGATCGAGAATTCCTCCAGCCGCACCGGATGGCGCAGTTCCAGGATCTCGGGGTCGGTCATGCGCGTGTTGGTCATGTGCGTCTGGATCGCCGAACACCCGTCGAAGCCGGGGCCGGCGCCGGTGCCGCCGCATATCGTCTCGTAGTACTGCTGGGAATCGTTGCCGAAGATGTAGTTGTTCATCGTCGCCTGGCTGCACGCCTCGGCCCCCAGCGCGCCCAGGAGCGCGTTCACCACCGCCTGGGAGACCTCCGTGTTGCCGGCGACCACCGCGGCGGGCGGTTTCGGCGCCAGGAAGCAGCCGGGCGGGATGATGATCTCCAGCGGCTCGAGGCAGCCATCGTTCAGCGGGATGTCGGTACCGACCAGGCAGCGGAACACGTACAGCACGACGCTGCGCACGATCGCCGAGGGGGCGTTGAAATTGTCCGCCCGCTGGGCCGCGGTACCGGCGAAATCAACCACCGCGCGGTGGGCGTCGCGATCGACCCGCACCGCAACCCGCAGCAGGCTGCCATCATCCATGATGTAGTCGAAACTGCCGCCGCCCAGGCGATCGAGCAGCTGGCGCACGCTCTCGGCCGCGTTCTCGCGCACATGCCGCATGTATGCCTGCACCGTGGCAAGGCCGAACCGCGCCACCACGCGCTCGAGCTCCAGCACGCCGGCGTGGTTGGCGGCAACCTGCGCCTTGATGTCGGCGACGTTCACGTCGGGGCTGCGCGCGGGATATTTCGCGCCGCCGAGCAGCGCGCGGAACTCGGCCTCGCGGAAATGTCCGCCATCGACCAGCAGGAAATCGTCGATCAGCACGCCTTCGTCCTCCAGCGTGCGCGACAGGGGCGGCGTCGAGCCGGGGGTCAGGCCGCCGACATCGACGTGGTGGCCGCGGCTGCCGACGAAGAACCGGATCGCGCCGCCGGCGTCGAACATCGGCGTGATCACGGTGATGTCGGGCAGGTGGGTGCCGCCGTTGAAGGGGTTGTTCAGCGCCACCACGTCGCCGGGCTTCAGCGTCTTCCCGCGCGAGGCGATCACCGTGCGCACGCTTTCCCCCATCGCGCCCAGATGCACCGGAATGTGCGGCGCATTGGCGACCAGCCTGCCTTCGGCGTCGAACAGCGCGCAGGAGAAATCCAGACGCTCCTTGATGTTCACGCTCTGCGCCGTGTTCTGCAGCACCGCCCCGGTCTGCTCGGCGATCGACATGAACAGGCTGTTGAACAGTTCCAGCATCACCGGGTCGGGCGCGCCTTCGGACGCGACGTGGGCGTTCGCGCGCGCCACCACGCGGCGCAGCACCAGGTTGTCGGATGCGGTGAGTTCCGCCTGCCAGCCCGGATCGACGACCGTGGTCGCGTTCGCCTCGGCGACCAGCGCGGGACCGGGGATGCGGTCGCCGGCGGCAAGCGATTCGCGGCGGTAGATGGGGGCGGCGTGCGCCCGCCCGCCGTGGAACAGCTCGGCGCTCGCGTCGGCCACCAGCGTCGTGCCGGCACGGGGCGCCACCTCGGCCTCGCGCACCGCCTCGCCCGGCGCGGTCGCCTCGACCGCGACCGCCTCGGCGACCAGCTCGCGTTCGGGGGTGGCGAAGCCGAAGCGCCGCTGGTGCAGCGCGGTGAAGGCATCGACCATCGCGGCGTGGCTCCGATCGAAGGGCACCGGCAGCGGGGTATCGGTGCCGGCGTAGCGCACCAGCACGGTGCGCACCACGCGCACCGCGGCGCGCGCGGCGCCCTGCGCGGCCAGCGCCGCGCCCGCATCCTCGGCCAGGGCATCGAGCCGGGCGGCGAGCGGGGCGATCGCCGCGGCATCGAACGGCAGTTCGACTGCTGCCTCGCGCAGCGCCGACTGGTCGGCAAGCCCCATGCCATAGGCGGAAAGCACGCCGGCGAAGGGATGCACCAGGATCGTCTTCACCCCGAGCTCGTCGGCCACCATGCAGGCCGACTGGCCGCCGGCGCCGCCGAAGCACTGCAGCGCGCAGCGCGTCACGTCGTGGCCCTTCTGCACGCTGACCTGCTTGATCGCATTCGCCATGTTGGCGACCGCGACGCGCAGGAACCCCTCGGCGACGCGGCGCGGGTCGGTCTCGCCGATCACGGCGGCGAGCGCCTCGAACTTCGCCTGCACCACTTCGCCATCCAGCGCCTCGTCGCCGTGCGGGCCGAACACCTTCGGGAAGAATTCCGGCGCGATGCGGCCGGTGAGCAGGTTGGCATCGGTCACCGAAAGCGGGCCGCCGCGGCGATAGCAGGCCGGCCCCGGCACCGCGCCGGAACTGTCGGGGCCGACGCGATAGCGGCTGCCGTCGAACGACAGGATCGAGCCGCCGCCGGCAGCGACCGTGTTGATCGCCATCATCGGCGCGCGCAGCCGCACGCCCGCGACCACGGTCTCGAAACTGCGCTCGAACTGGCCGGCATAGAGCGCGACATCGGTCGAGGTGCCGCCCATGTCGAAGGTCACGATATCGTCGAACCCGGCCATCGCGGCGGTGCGCGCGGCACCGACAATGCCGCCTGCCGGCCCCGACAGGATCGCATCGCGCCCCTGGAAATGCTCGGCCCGCGTCAGGCCGCCGTTCGACTGCATGAAATAGAGCGGCACGCCCGGCAGCTCGGCGGCGACCTGGGCGACATAGCGGCGCAGCAGCGGCGAAAGATAGGCGTCGGCCACCGCGGTATCGCCGCGGCCGACCCACTTGATCAGCTTGCTCGCCTCGTGGCTGGGCGTGACCTGGGAAAACCCTTCGTCGCGCGCCCAGCCGGCGACCGCATCCTCGTGCGCGGGGTTGCGCCAGGCGTGCATCAGCACGATCGCCACCGCGCCGATGCCCTTCGCCCTGGCGGCGCGCAACAGCGCCCGGGTCGATGCCTCGTCCAACGGCTCGATCTCGGCGCCGGCGGCGTCCAGCCTGCCCGAAATCTCCTCGACCTGCTCGTACAGCATCTCGGGCAGCTTGATATCGAGGTCGAACAGCCGCGGGCGGGCCTGGTAGCCGATGCGCAGCGCATCGCGGAAGCCGCGATTGACGAGCAGCAGCACGCGCTCGCCCTTGCGTTCCAGCAGCGCGTTGGTGGCAACCGTGGTGCCCATCTTCACGGCCTCGATGCTGCCGACCGGGATCGGCGCGCCGGCCGCCACGCCGAGGACGCGGCGGATGCCCGCGATCGCGGCATCGCGGTACGCCTCGGGGTTCTCGCTCAGCAGCTTGTGCGTCGACAGGCCGCCGTCGGGCGCACGCGCGACGATGTCGGTGAAGGTGCCGCCGCGATCGATCCAGAACTGCCAGCTCATCGCGCACCTCCTGCCGGGCGGCCGCGCACCGGATAGATGGGGTCGGTGTAGCCGGGGGTGCTGGGATGGCCCGGCGCCACCAGGGCATCGACCAGCTGCTCGTCCTCGTCCGGCAGCGTCAGCGGCGCGCCGAGATAGTCGCGCCACTGCTCCAGCGTGCGGGGCCCTGCGATCACGCCGGTGACCAGCGGATTCTTCAGCACCCAGGCCAGCGCGTATTGCGCGGGCGAAAGCCCGAGTTCGCGCGCGCGGGCAGCGAGTTTCTGCGCGACCGCAAGCGATTCCTGGCGCCATTCGGTCTGGTGCAGCCGCTTGTCGCCGCGGCCGGCGCGGGTCTCGGCGGCCGGCGCGGCACCCGGCACGTATTTGCCGGTCAGCACGCCGCGCGCCAGCGGGCTGTACGACGTGACCCCAAGGCCGAGTGCGGCGCATGCCGGCAGCTGCTCGACCTCGGCCATCCTGCTCACCGCGTTATAGACCGGCTGGGACGCGATCGGCGGCGGCACGCCGGCCGCGCGCGCGGCGGCGATGATCGTGGCGATCCGCCAGCTCGCGAAGTTGGAGACCCCCCAGTAGCGGATATGCCCGGCGCGAAGCAGCGCACCGATCGCCTCGACCGTCTCCTCCTGCGGCGTGTCGTGATCGTCCCGGTGCAGCCAGAAAAGGTCGATCCAGCCGGTGTTGAGCCGCGCAAGGCTCGCTTCCGCCGCGCGCAGCAGGTGAAGGCGCGACAGGCCGCGATCGTTGGGCAGCGTGCCGGTGGCGTTGGCCGCCTTGGTGGCGATGATCCAGTCGCCGCGTTCCCTTGCGACCAGCCGCCCGACCATGCGCTCCGACTCGCCGCCGACATAGGCATCGGCGGTGTCCAGCACGTTCACCCCGTGCTCGCGCGCCATCGCGACGATGCGGCCTGCCTCGGCCTCGTCGGTGCGATCGCCGAACAGCATCGTGCCGAGCAGGATCGGCGCGATCCGGAGGCCGGAACGGCCAAGATTGCGATATTCCATGCGGCGGAACTCCGGGCGGGGGCCTCAGCTCGGCCGGTGCGCCTTGGATCGCGAGCGACCGTGGGCGACCGGGGCCGACAGCATCGCCATTCCGGTGCCGGCATGGCAACCCTCGGGTGGGCGATCGCCTATGTCGGGTCGACGGCGCCGTCCGCCACCAGGGCTGCGATCGTGCGCCCGAGCGCGACCGTGCCGGTGGCGCCGCCGAGGTCGGCGGTGCGGAGGCGATGGGTGCCGAACGCGGTGTCGACGGCGCCGGTGATCGCGGCCGCGGCATCGGCCAGCGCCGGGGCGGCGCGGGTCTCGGCGAGCCAATCGAGCATCATCGCCAGCGACAGGATCATCGCGGTCGGGTTGGCGATGCCCTGGCCGGCAATGTCGGGGGCGCTGCCGTGGCTCGGCTGGAACAGCGCGTGCGTCGCGCCCACGTCGGCCGAGGGCGCGAAGCCCATGCCGCCGATCAGCCCGGCACCGAGATCGGAGAGGATGTCGCCGAACAGGTTCTCCATCGGCAGCACGTCGAACTCCCAGGGCCGGCGCACCAGGTCGAGCGCCATCGCATCGACATAGTGGTGGCGGGCGGCGATGTCGGGGTGGCGGGCGGCGACTTCGTGGAAGACCTGGCGCATGAAGGCGAAACTCGCGAACACATTGGCCTTGTCGACCAGCGTCACCAGGCCCTTGCCGCCGCGCGACTTGCGTCTGCGCGCCAGGTTGAACGCGAAGTGCGACAGTTTCTCGGTGCAGGCGCGGGTGATGCGCTGGGTGTCCTCGGCATAGTCGTGGGTCACCAGTCCCTTGCCGCGGCTTGCGAACATGCCCTCGGTGCTCTCGCGCAGGATCACGAGGTCGATCGTTTCCGCGCGCGGGTCGGCAAGCGCGCCCCGAACCCCGGGAATGGCGCGGATCGGCCGCACGCCGGCGAACAGATCCAGCCGGACGCGGAGCTCGAGCTGGGGGGCAATCTCGGTGCCGTCAGGGTAGCGGATGTCGGGCCAGCCCATGGCGCCGAACAGGATCGCATCCGCATCGCGGGCACGGTTGAACGAGTCCTCGGGCAGCGCCGCGCCGGTCTCGCGATACAACAGCGCGCCGCCCGGAACGCGCTCGCGCGCGGTGGCGAAGCCGAACCGCCGCTCGGCGGCGTCGAGTACGCCAAGCGCCGCCTCCATCACCTCGGCCCCGATGCCGTCACCGGGCATCACGGCGATGCGATGCTGATTGCTGGTCACGGATTGCCTTCCCTCGGCCGGTCGCTGCCGGCAAGCGTTGCGTCGGCGGGCGGCGCTGTCCAGTCCCGGCCCCAGCGCACGATCGGGATACCCCGCGCTGCCGCCTCGGCCGCCAGGCGCTCGGTCGGATCGACCGCCACGGGGTTTTCCGCCAGCAGCAGCATCGGCAGGTCGTGATGGTGGTCGGTATAGGCAGCCGCCGGCGCCGCCCCGCCGGCGTGCTCCGCCATCCAGCGCTGCACGGCGCGGCGCTTCTCCTCGTGCAGCAGGTTGGGCCCCTCCAGCCGGCCGGCGAAGCGTTCGCCGTGCCAGGCGAGGCCGGTGCCCAGCACCGCATCGAACCCGAGCGCGCTGCCGATCCGGCCCGCCCACAGTTCCGGGCTGGCGGTGGCCAGCAGCAGCCGATCGCCTTCGTCCCGATGGCGTGCGATCGCGGCCTGCGCACCCGGCTTGATGCCCTGCGCCAGGATCGCGTCGGCGAAATCCTGCGCGAACCGCTCCATCCAGGCGCGTGAGCGGCCGCCAAACATGATGTCCAGCATGCACGCCTTGAAGGCGCCGCGGGCGGCGACGTCGCGCCGGGCGGCGAGCCAGGTGCCGGGCAGGAAGGCAGCCGACCAGGGCCGGGCCGGCAGGTGCCGCACGCCCTGGCGCAGCACCAGCCGCAGCGTGTCGTCGAAGGTCACCGTGCCATCGAGGTCGAATACGGCCACGGGCGTGCTGCGCGCTTCGTTCATAGCGGCTTTTTGCCCGTGCGGAACCCGCCGTGCTACCCCACATGCTCTCGGCACATGAGCATCTGGGGCAAAATCCTTGGCGGCTTCACCGGCTTTGCGATGGGCGGGCCGATCGGCGCCATCGTCGGTGCGGCGCTTGGCCACGCCGCCGACCAGCGCGGCGCGCCGGGCGGCGGCATGCGCCCGCCCGGCATGGCGGAAGCCGAGATCGCAGCGCTGATCGGCGGCAAGCAGGGCCTGTTCTCGATCGCCGTGGTGATCCTCGCGGCCAAGGTCGCCAAGGCGGATGGCGTGGTCAGCCGGGCCGAGATCGACGCCTTCAAGCGCGTCTTCCGCATCCCGCCCGAGCAGGTGCGCAACATCGGGACACTGTTCGACGAGGCGCGCGAGAGCGCCGACGGCTACGAGATCTGGTCCCGTCGCCTGGGCGAGGCGTTCGCCGACCAGAAGGGCGTGCTTGAGGACGTGCTGGCGGCGCTGCTGCAGATCGCGGTGGCCGACGGCGGCCTGCACCCGAGAAAGCAGGCGATGATCGAGGCGATCCGCCGCGAGATGCGCCTGTCCGATGCCGCCTGGGCGCGCGCGCGGGCGGGCGGCAGCGCGAGGCCAGGCGCCGACGAACCCGATCCCTATACCGTGCTGGGCATCCCTGCCCGCGCGACCGATGCGATGGTGCGCGAGGCCTGGCGCAACCTGGTGCGCGAGAACCACCCCGATGCGCTGAAGGCCAAGGGCGTGCCCGACCAGTTCGTGGCCCAGGCGCACGCCAAGGTCGCGCGCATCAACGCCGCCTGGGACCGCATCAAGCGCGAGCGGGGACTCTAGCCTGAGCTTGCGCTCAGCCCCTGGGCGGCCGCTCCGCCTCGTTGGCTCGCCGCACCGGCAGCGGTGCCCTGGGGGCGCGCGGGCCGCAGCGGAGCCCGCCGCGGCGGCGCGCGCATGACGCACCACGCATCCCCCAACTTCGACGACCGCCCCCAAGGCACGCCGATCGACATGCTGGTGCTGCACTACACCGGCATGACGAGTGCCGCGGCGGCGATGGCACGGCTGTGCGATCCCGAGGCCAAGGTCAGCGCGCACTGGCTGATCGACGAGGACGGCAGCACGACGCGACTGGTGGCCGAGGAGAAGCGCGCCTGGCACGCCGGCGTCTCGTTCTGGCGCGGCCACGGCGCGCTGAACGGGCGCAGCATCGGCATCGAGCTCGTCAACCCCGGCCACGAGTTCGGCTATCGCCCCTTCCCCGAGGCGCAGGTCGCGGCGGTGATCGCGCTCGGCCGCGAGATTCTGGCGCGCTGGAATATCCCCGCGCGGAACGTGCTGGCGCACAGCGACGCGGCACCCGAGCGCAAGCAGGACCCCGGCGAGCTCTTTCCCTGGCAGCGCCTGGCCGAAGCCGGCATCGGGCTGTGGCCCGGCACAGCGCCGGAGGCCGCGCGCGCACTGCCGGAGATCGGGCCGGGCACGGAAGGCCCGATGGTCGATGCGCTGCGGCGCGGGCTGTCGGGCATCGGCTACCGGATCGGCACGAAGGGCGGCTACAACAAGCCGCTTTCGCAGGTCATCACTGCCTTCCAGCGGCACTGGGCGCCGCACCGCACCGACGGCATCGCCGACGGCGAGACGCGCTGGCGCGTCGGCCGTGTGCAGGGGCTTGCGGAGGGCTTCGTCGGGCGCGTATGAGACCCCCGCCAGGCGGCCGGACGGCCGCGCTGCATGGCGACATGCGGCGAGGAAAGTCCGGGCTCCACGGGAATACGGTGCCGGGTAACACCCGGCGGGGGTGAGGCCCAGCGCCAGGCCCTCAGGGAAAGTGCCACAGAGAACAGACCGCCGGCGCG
>JADYYZ010000009.1 GCA_020853405.1 Acetobacteraceae bacterium | reverse complement strand
CGCCGCCGCCGCCCTGCCGTTCACCTCGGGCGGGATGGCGCCGATGCGAAGCGGCACGAGGAGGGTGGAAAGCCCGGGCAGCAGGGCCGAACGACTCTGGTGCGGGCCGATCCGGGCGTGCTGGATGAAGAATCCGCCCAGCTGGAACAGGCGCAGCGTGGCGACGAAGCCGGCACCGGGCTTCGCGCTGAATTCGAACGCGCCACCCTGCAGGGCGGCGGCGAAGTGCTCCGGCTGGTTCGCGTGGTGAACCGTGCCGGCGGCATGCGGCAGCCCCTCGGGCATCGGGCGGCACCTTCGTGCGTGCCAGCTGGATCGCGAGCGTAGCCGGAACCGAAATGAACGGCACGCCCGATCGCGAAGCCGTGAACCGGCCGCAGCGCGTCGCCTTCGTGCCGGGTCCTCGCGCCCCCCGGGCCGGGCGGCGCCAGCGGCCGCTCAGGGCGCCGCGATCACGCCTCGGCCGCCACCGCCCCGCCGCGGATCATCGCCAGGAACTCGCGGCGCGTGCTGGCATCGTCGCGGAAGGCGCCAAGCATGTGGCTGGTCACCATCGTCACCCCGGGCTTGTGGATGCCGCGCGTGGTCATGCACTGGTGCGCCGCCTCGATCACCACCGCCACTCCCTTCGGTTCCAGCACGTCGTTGATCGCGTTGGCGACCTGGGCGGTGAGTTTCTCCTGGATCTGGAGCCGCCTGGCATAGAGGTCGACCACGCGCGCCAGTTTGGAAATGCCGACCACCCGCCGGTGCGGCAGATAGGCGACGTGGGCGCGGCCGATGATCGGCACGAGATGGTGCTCGCAGTGGCTTTCGACGCGGATGTCGCGCAGCACCACCATGCCATCGTAGCCGTCGGTCTCCTCGAAGGTGCGGGCCAGCAGCTCGACCGGGTCCTGGGCGTAGCCGGCGTAGAACTCCTCGTACGAGCGCACGACGCGGGCGGGGGTGTCGGCAAGGCCCTCGCGGTCGGGGTCGTCGCCGGCCCACAGCAGCAGGGTGCGCACGGCGGCCTCCGCCGCCTCGCGCGAGGGGCGGGGGCTGCCCGCGGCGGCCGCGGTCGCGGGCGATATGGCGCGGGCGATCAGTTCATTCACGATGCTGGTCTTTCGTTTGCGGGTGACGCCTTCACCGGCGGGTGAGCGGCGGGC
The DNA here is from genome assembly GCA_020853405.1 of Acetobacteraceae bacterium. Classification (GTDB taxonomy): domain Bacteria; phylum Pseudomonadota; class Alphaproteobacteria; order Acetobacterales; family Acetobacteraceae; genus JADYYZ01. Next base: position 2,697 of record JADYYZ010000009.1, on the reverse strand, counting down.
GGCGGGCGGCGGGCAGCGGGCGGCAGCTTGGTCACGGCAGGCTTCGCGGCCTGCCCCTTGGCGCGGGCGCCGCCCCCTCTTCTGCTCCAGGGAACCTGGCCGCCTTGATCTGGGCATGCAGGCCGCGGCGGTCAACCGCGCGCCGTCAGTTCAGGCGGGTTGCCGCCTGGTGCGGGCTGTCCAGCGAGAAGGCCGGAATCTCGACGTCGAAGGCGGCGCCGCTGTCGGCCTCGATCATGTGGTAAAGGCCGCGCATGAACCCGGTCGCGGTGCCGAGCGGCGTGCCGGAGGTGTATTCGAAGCACGCGCCGGGGTCGAGCACGGGCTGTTCGCCGATCACGCCGAGCCCGTGCACGTGCTGGGTGCGGCCGGCGGCGTCGGTGATGTGCCAGGTGCGCTTCAGCAGCTGCACCCGCCGGCTCCCTTCGTTGGCGATGGTGACCGTGTAGGCCCAGAAGTACTCGTGTTCGTCCGGGCGGGACCGGTCCGCGAGGAAGGCAGCGCGGACGGTCACGCGGATCGACCGGGTCACCTGCGTGTAGTCGCCGGCCGGCGCATCCGTGGTGGTGCCGCCGCCCCCACTCTTGCCACCAGTCATCTCGGGTCCTGGGCTGCTTCGCCACAACGCTCGGGTGGCCAACCCTGCCGGCACTCGGCCCGTCCTGTCCAGCCTGGGCTGCCGGCGCGCAGGGTCCGGCCGGCTCAGCCGCCGGCGCGCCGCATCGCGGCGGTGGCAAGGCCGGCGCCGACCAGCACGCTGCCACCGAGGCGGTTCAGCCAGCGCCGCACCCCCGGCCGGCGGAGCGCACCGGCAAGGCGCGCCGCCAGCACCGCATAGATCGCCGCGTTCGCGGCTGCCATCACGACGAAGGTCGCCACCATGATCGCGGCCTGGGTCGCAAAGGCGCGCCCCGGGTCGAGGAACTGCGGCACGAAGGCGACGAAGAAGGCGATCGATTTCGGGTTCAGCGCCGTCACCACGAACGCCTCGCGCGAGGCTGCCCAGGGAGCGCGGGGCGCCGGCGCTTCCCCATCAGCCACCGGCGCGAGCCAGAGCTTCACCCCGAGCCAGACGAGATAGAGGGCGCCAGCGACCTTCAGCACGGTGAAGGCGGTGGCCGAGGCGCCGAGCAGCGCCCCGAGTCCGGCGAAGGAAAGGCTCATCGCCACCAGGTCGCCGGCGGCCACGCCCATCGCCAGCGGCACCGCCCCGCGCCGCCCCGTGCCCAGGCTCTGCCCGATCACCAGCAGGATGGTCGGGCCGGGAATCGCCAGCACGACCGCCGCCGCGGCGACGAAGGCGAGCCAAAGCGACGGCGCCAATCGCGCTATTCCGCCGCCTGCCGGGCGTCGATCGCATCCAGTGCGGCGCCGAGATCCTCGGTCAGGTCGCGCACATCCTCGAGCCCCACCGACAGCCGCACCATGGCGTCGGAAATGCCGAGCTTCGCGCGTTCCTCGGCACCGATGCGCATGTGCGTGGTGGTCGCCGGGTGCGTCACCATCGATTTCGCATCGCCCAGGTTGTTCGAGATGTCGATCAGCCGCAGCGCATCCATGGCGCGGAAGGCTTCAGCCTTGCCGCCCCGCAGCTCGAACGCCATCACGGTGCCGCCGCCCAGCATCTGGCGCATGGCAAGCCCGTGCTGGGGGTGGTCCTTGCGCGACGGATAGAGAACCCGCGCGACCTGCGGCCGGGTGGCCAGGAAATCGGCGATCGCGGCGGCATTGCGCTGCATCGCCTCGATCCGGATCGGCAGCGTCTCCAGCCCCTTCAGCAGCACCCAGGCATTGAACGGCGAGATCGAGGGGCCGGTGTTGCGGATGAAGGGCTGCAGCGTCTCGCCGATCCATTTCGCGCTGCCCAGGACGGCACCACCGAGCACGCGGCCCTGGCCGTCGAGGTGCTTGGTGGCGCTGTACATCACCACGTCGGCGCCGAGTTCGATCGGCCGCTGCAGCAGCGGTGTTGCGAACACGTTGTCGACCATCACGAGCGCGCCGGCGGCGTGCGCGAGCGTGCACACGGCGCGGATGTCGATGATCTCGAGGCACGGGTTGCTGGGGCTTTCCAGCAGCACCGCGCTGGCGGGCCTGGCCAGCGCGCGCCGCCACTGGTCGAGGTCGGCGCCGTCGACGAACTCGGTCTCGATGCCGTAGCGGGGCAGCAGGGTGGAGACGATCCAGTGGCAGGAGCCGAACAGCGCACGGCTTGCCACCACGCGATCGCCCGCCTTGACCTGGCAGGCGAGGGCAGCGTGCACGGCGGCCATGCCGGTGGCGGTGGCGCGGCAGGCCTCGGCGCCTTCCAGCGCGGCAAGCCTGCCTTCCAGCATCGTCACGGTCGGGTTGCCGAAGCGCGAATACTGGTAGTGCGCGATCTCGCCCTTGAAGGTCGCCTCGGCCTGGGCGGCATCGTCATAGGCGTAGCCCGAGGTGAGGTAGAGCGCCTCGGCGGTTTCGCCGTGGGGGCTGCGCTGCTGGCCAGCGCGCACGGCCTGGGTGGCAGGGCGCCAGTTCCTGGAATCGGTCATCGTCTCGATACTCCGCAACCATGCGGCGCGGCGGGAACGGCTTTCCGCCGACGGCCTTTTAGCGCGCTTGTTTCACCTCGCCGCAAGCCGGCCATGTGCCAGGGTGGCACCAAATCACGAGGGGCGGGACGATCCGCCGGGGCGGACACTGCGGCGGCGGTGG
>JADYYZ010000008.1 GCA_020853405.1 Acetobacteraceae bacterium | reverse complement strand
CCCGGCTGGACCGCCGAGGTCACCGCACTCGACCACATGACGCTGAAGCGCACCACGGCGCGGCAATTCATCGCGGCATCGGGCACCGAGCGCGCCGATCCCGTGCTGCTGGAGCTGTTCAACAACCTGTTCATGAACGTCGCCGAGCAGACCGGGGCGGTGCTGCAGAACACCTCGATGTCGGTGAACATCAAGGAACGGCTGGACTTCTCCTGCGCCATCTTCGACGCCGAGGGCGGGTTGGTGGCCAATGCGCCGCACGTGCCGGTGCATCTGGGCGCGATGGGCGAAAGCGTGCGCACCGTGCTGGCGCGGCGCGGCGCCACCTTGCGGCCCGGCGACGTGGTGGCGCTGAACAACCCGTACAACGGCGGCACCCACCTGCCGGATGTCACCGTCATCACGCCGGTGTTCGACCCCGCCGGGCGGGACATCCTGTTCTTCGTCGGCAGCCGCGGCCACCACGCCGATATCGGCGGCATCACCCCGGGTTCCACGCCCCCGGCCTCGCGCACGCTGGAGGAGGAGGGGGTGGTGATCGACGACTTCCTGCTGGTGGAGCAGGGGCATTTCCGCGAGCCGGAGTTCCGCGCCCTGCTGGCCGGCGCCACCTATCCCGCCCGCTCGCCCGATGTGAACGTGGCGGACATCAAGGCGCAGGTGGCGGCCAACGAGAAGGGCGTGCAGGAGCTTCAGCGCGTGGTGGGCCAGTTCGGCTGGGCCACCGTGCGTGCCTACATGACCCATGTGATGGACAATGCCGAGGAGAGCGTGCGCCAGGTGCTGGCGAAAATCGGCAACGGGTCGTTCGACTACACCATGGACGATGGCGCCCCGTTGCGCGTGCGCGTCACGGTGGACCAGGCGGCCCGCTCGGCGGTGGTGGATTTCACCGGCACTGGTGAGCAGCGCCAGAACAACTTCAACGCGCCCCCGGCGGTCACCCGCGCGGCCGTGCTGTACGTGTTCCGCTGCCTGGTGGGATCGGACATCCCGCTCAACGATGGCTGCCTGAAGCCGATCGAGATCGTGATCCCGCCCGGCACCTTCCTGTCGCCCTATCCCGGGGCGGCGGTGGTGGCGGGCAATACCGAGGTGTCGCAGGCCACGTGCAACGCGCTGTTCGGGGCGCTTGGCGCGCTGGCATGTTCGCAGGCGACGATGAACAACTTCCTGTTCGGCGACGCGACGCGGCAGTACTACGAGACCATCTGTGGCGGCATGGGCGCCGGCGACGGCTTCGACGGGACGTCGGCGGTGCAGACCCACATGACCAACACCCGCATGACCGACCCCGAGGTGCTGGAGCTGCGCTATCCCGTGCGGCTGGAACTGTTCGGCATCAGGCGCGGCTCCGGCGGCGCCGGGCGCTGGCATGGCGGCGACGGCGCGGTGCGGCGCATCCGTTTCCTGGAAAAGATGACCGCGGTGATCGTCTCCTCCCGCCGCCGCGTGGCGCCGTTCGGGCTGGCGGGCGGCAAGGACGGTGCCGCCGGGCGGCAATGGGTGGAGCGGGCGGGCGGCACGCGGGACGAACTGACCGGCACCGACCGGGCCGAACTGGCACCGGGGGATTGCTTCGTGATCGAGACGCCCGGCGGCGGCGGTTACGGCCCGCCGCGCTGAACCTGCGATGACGGCACTGCGCCACATCTCGATCGGATTGGTGGCGCTGCTGGTGGTGGTGCTGGGGGGTGCCTGGCTGGTTCCGCCGTGGCTGGACTGGGACCGCTATCGCCAGGACGTGGCCGGGCTGGCCTCGGACGTTCTGGGGCAGCAGGTGCGCATCGACGGCGCCATCACCCTGCGGCTGCTGCCGCAACCGCTGCTGGTGGCCGGGAAGGTCTCGGTGCTCACCGGCGGCGGGGCGGCGATGACGGCGGAGCGGCTGGTGCTGCGCGTCGGCCTGGCGCCGCTGCTGGCCGGGCGGATCGACGCGCGTGAGCTGGTCCTGCGCGGCGCCGACATTCGCCTGCCCTGGCCTTTGGACCCCTCGGCGCTGGCGCTGCGTGCGCCGTCCTGGCTGTCGTCGCTGTCGGCGCGGATCGAGCGCGGGCGCCTGCAACTGGGCGAGGTCGAGGTCACCGCGCTGGACGCGACCCTGGCCACCAGCAACATCTCCGGCAGCTTTCTCAGCGCCGGGCGGGCCCATGGCGGGGGGCGCGATTGGATGTACACCGCCCGGATCAGCCAGCCCGGTGGCGACGGCGCTGTCGGGATCGAGGTCACGCTGGACGGGCAGGGCATGGCACAGGGCGTCGGGGCGGTGCTGTCGGGGCAGATGCAGGCCGATGGCACCCTGCTGGGGCGCATCGCGGTGCGCGGGCCGGATCTGTCGCAGCTGTTGCCGGCGCCGGCGGTGCCGTTCCGCGCCGAGGGGCGACTGACCTCGGGCGGCGGGCTGGTGGCGGCGGACGAGCTGGTGGGCGAACTGGCCGGCTCCCCGGTGCAGGGGGCCGTGGCATTGCGGCTGGCGCCGGCAGTGCGGTTGGACGTGGCGCTGACCGCCAGCCGGCTGGACCTGGATGCCTGGATGCCGGCGCTGCTGCGCGGGGCGGGAGATGGGGCATTGGCGCGATTCCCCGTCGGCATCGACCTGTCCGCCGAGGCCGCCCCGCTGGCCGGCGGCACGCTGCGGCGGCTGCGCGGTGCGTTCGACCTCGGCGGCGGACGCATGCAGGTGCGCGAGGCCCGTGCGATGCTGCCCGGCGATGCCGCGTTGCGGCTGTCCGGCGCGGTGGTGGCCTCGGGTGCCGCGAAGGGAGCATTGCGTTTCGACGGCACGGCACAGCTGGAGGCGCCCGCGTTGCGCACCACCCTGGCCTGGGCGGCGCAGGGCGGGTTGGGGAAGGTGGACGCCCTGCCGCCCGGTGTGCTGCGCCGCGCAACGCTGTCCGGCAAGCTGGCGCTGGCGGCGGGCACGCTGACGCTGGTGGAGCTGGGTGGTCAGGTGGATGGCGCCACGATTGCGGCCAGCCTGACCTGGCGGCCGGGGCCGCGGCCGATGCTGCGTGGCGCGCTGCGTGTGGACCAGTTGGCGTTGGATCCCTGGCTGCCCGAGGCGCGGCCCGGCCTGATGGCGGCGGCCGGCGCGTTCGGGGCGCTGACCCTGGATCTGAAGCTGGATGCCGCACGGGCCGTCTGGCGCGGCGCATCCATCGCCGGGCTGGCGCTGGAGCTGGCGGCCGAACCTGGGCGCGTGGCCATCCGGCGGCTGGAGATGCAGGCGCTGGGCGCCAGCATCGCGGCGTCGGGCGCGCTGCTGGACGGCGGGCGGCTTGCCGAGACGCGGGCGGAATTGCGGGCGGAGCGGGCAAGCCCGCTGGCGCCGATCGTGGCCGGGGCGCTGGGGCCAGCCATCGCCGAGCGGCTGGCGCCGCTGCTGCGCGACGCCGCACACGTGCAGCTGCAGGCCGCCGGCCCGCCGGCCGCGCTGGCGCTGAAACTGTCCGCCGAACTGGGCGACCTGCGGCTGGAGGCCGCGCCGACGCTGGACCTGCCGGCCGGGCGCTGGGCCGGGGCGCTGACCCTGCGCCATCCCGGCGCGCCGCGCCTGGCCGAGGCGCTGGGGCTGACCGGGGCCACGGCATGGCTGGGCGACGGCTCGCTCGCGCTGGTGGCCCGGCTGGCCGGCGGGCCGCCGTTTCTGGCGGCCGAGACGTTCGATCTTGCCGCCGGCGGGCTGCGGGCCGACGGCACGCTGCGGCTGGACCTGGGCGCGGTGCCGCGGCTGACCGGGCGGGTGCGCGCCGACAGCCTGCCCTTGCCGCTGCCCTATCCGCGCAGCCCCGATCCCCTGCCGCTGGATTGGCTGGCCGGCTGGACCGCGACACTGGCGCTGGCGGCACAGCACGTGGTGGTGGCGCAGGAACCGCTGTTGGAAGATGCCAGCGCCACGCTGACCCTGGCCGATGGGCGGGTTGAACTGGCCTCGCTGGCCGCCAGGCTGGGCGGCGGCCGGCTGGCCGCGACGCTGTCGTTCGATACCGCGGCGCAGCCCCCGGCACTGGCCGCCCAAGCCACGCTGGCCGGCGCGATGGTGACCGGGCCGGTGTTCGATACCCCGCTGGACATCACCGCCGGCACGCTGGACGCCACGCTGGGCATCACCGCCGCCGGTTTCTCGCCCGCCGGATTGCTGGCCAGCCTGGCCGGGCAGGTGAGCCTGGCCGGACGCGACGGCGTGCTGGCGGGCATCGACGTCGCGCGCATGGGTCCGCGGCTTGACGAAGCCGACCTGCGCGCGGCCCTGGCGGGTGGCAGCTCGGCATTCTCGCATCTGGCGATGGCGGCGGTGGTCGATCGCGGCGCGGTGACGCTCGGCCGCGCCACCCTGGCCGGGCCGGCGGGCCGCGTGACGGCGAGCGGCACGATCGACCTTACCCGCGCGCAGCTCGATCTGCGGCTGGCCGTGGTGCCGGACGTGACGGACGCGCCGGAGATCGGACTGCTGCTGCGCGGACCGGCGGGCGCCGCCGAACGGGTGCCGGAACTGGCCGGGGCAGTGCGGTGGCGGGCGGAGCATCCGTGAAGCGAAGGCAGGAAAGGTTGTTCTTTTTTGAAAAAAAGAACCAAAAAACTTTCATTCCTTAAGACTCGACTCACGCGATGCAGCCGAGAACGGTATCAAAAAGTCTTTTTGCTTCTTTTTCTTCAGAAAAAGAAGAATCTTCCTTCCTGCCCTTTGGAACAATAGCCGGGTTCAGATGCGCCTGATCGTATAGATCTGTTCCATCGAGCGCACGATCGCCGCGCCATGTTCGGGATCGCGCGCTTCGAACATCACTTCCAGCTCGGCCGCCTGCACGCTGGGGGAGGCGAACAGGCGATGGTGCGAGACATCGATGATATTGCCGCCGGCATTGCCGATGCGCCCGGCGATATCGGCCAGCACGCCGGGCCGGTCGGGGATTTCCAGCACCAGGCGCACCAGCCGGCCGTCGCGCAGCAGGTTGCGCAGCAATACGTTGGCCAGGATGCGCGGGTCGATGTTGCCGCCGCAGATGGGCACGCCGATTTTCCTGCCGGCGAAACGGCCGGGCATGGCCAGCAGGGCGGCGACGCCGGCGGCACCGGCGCCTTCGGCGACGATCTTCGCGCCTTCGGTCAGCAGGGCGATCGCCTCCTCCACCGCGCGTTCCGGCACCACCACCACGTCGGCGACATGGGCGCGGATGTGGCGCAGCGGAATCTCGCCGATGTCGCGCACCGCGATCCCTTCGGCAATGGTGGCGCCGCCGACCGAGACCGGCTGGCCGGCCAGGCGCTGCGCCAGCGCGGCGTAGGCCGCGACTTCCACGCCGATCACCTCGATCCCCGGCTTGATGCCGGCGGCGGCCACCGCGCAGCCGGCGAGCAGGCCGCCGCCGCCGACGGGGATCACCAGCATGTCCAGGTCGGGCGCATCCTCCAGCATTTCCAGCGCCACCGTGCCCTGGCCCGCCATCACGGCCATGTCGTCGTACGGATGGACGAAGACCAGCCCTTCGGCGGCGGAGAGCATGTGGGCGTGTTCGGCGGCCTCGGCCAGGGTGTCGCCGTGCAGCACCACGCGCGCGCCCCAGGCGGCCGTGCGGGTCACCTTGGTGGCCGGGGTATGTTTCGGCATCACGATGACGGCGGCGATGCCGCGCAGGCTGGCATGGCGCGCCACCGCCTGGGCATGGTTGCCGGCCGACATGGCGATGACCCCGGCGCGCTGCTCGGCCTCGGTGAGCAGGGCGAGGCGGTTGGCCGCCCCGCGCTCCTTGAACGCGCCGGTCGCCTGGAGGTTTTCCAGCTTCAGCGTCACCTGCGCCCCGGTGGCGCGCGAAACCGCGTCGCTGGCCAGCGACGGGGTGCGGATCACACGGCCACGGATGCGCGCGGCGGCATCCCGCACGTCGGCGAGGCTGATCATCGGCATGGCGATGGGATCAGCCGAAGCGGACGGAGAGAATCTCGTAGGTGCGGTCGCCGCCGGGGGCGGGGACCGAGATGGTGTCGCCGATCTTCTTGCCGATCAGCGCCTTGGCCAGCGGCGAGGAGATCGACAGCCGCGCCTGCTTGATGTCGGCCTCGTGCACGCCGACGATCTGGTAGGTGGCTTCCTTGTCGGTTTCCTCGTCCATCACGCGGACATGGGCGCCGAACATCACATGGTCGCCCGACAGCGATGCCGGGTCGATCACTTCCACGCCGGAGACGATCTCCTCCAGCTCCGCGATGCGCCCCTCGATGAAGGATTGGCGGTCGCGCGCGGCGTGGTACTCGGCGTTCTCGCTGAGGTCGCCGTGGCTGCGCGCTTCGGCGATGGCGCGGATGACCGCCGGGCGCTCAATGCTTTTCAGCGTCCTGAGCTCGTCCTCCAGGCGCTGCAGGCCGGGCGCGGTCATCGGGAATTTCTGCACTTCGTGAACCTCGATCGAAGAATGGCCGTGTCGTGACGACGTGGCGTTGCACCGTCGCCGGTGCAAGCCCCGAACTGCCTCCGCCGCCGTGCGGCGAGGGGCCCCAAATGCCTCCGCCGCGACGCGGCGGAGGCCGGGTCACGACGGGGCTTCAGAATGATCCACGAAAATACGCCTGCAGCGGGGCCACTTCAAGGGTCCCCGATTTCAGCGCCGCGATGGCGTGTGCGGCGGCGCGTGCGCCGGCGATGGTGGTGTAGTGCGGCACGCCGTGGATCAGCGCGCTGCGGCGGATGTCGAAGCTGTCGGACACCGACTGCGCGCCGGCCGCGGTATTGATCACGATCTGGATATCACCGGAACGGATCGCATCCACACAATGCGGCCTTCCCTCCAACACCTTGTTGACCACGGCGACGTTCAGCCCGGCCTCGCGCAGATGCGCGGCCGTGCCGCGGGTGGCCATGACGGCGAAGCCGTTGTCGATCAACCGGCGTGCGACGCTGATCGTGGCCGCCTTGTCGCTGTCGCGCACCGACAGGAAGGCGGTGCCGGAGTCCGGCAGCTTCACCCCGGCGCCCAGCTGGGACTTGGCGAAGGCGCGCTCGAAGCTGCTGTCCAGCCCCATCACCTCGCCGGTGGACTTCATCTCGGGGCCCAGGATGGTGTCGACATTGGCGAAACGGTTGAACGGGAACACCGCCTCCTTCACCGCCACGTGCGGGGCGATGCTGTCGTCGTCCAGCTTGAATTCCCGCAACCGCGCGCCGGCCATCACGCGGGCGCCGATCTTGGCGATCGGCACGCCGGTGGCCTTGGCCACGAACGGCGCGGTGCGCGAGGCGCGTGGGTTGACCTCCAGCACGTAGATCAAGTTGCCCTGGATGGCGTACTGGACGTTCATCAGGCCCACCACGCCCAGCGCCTTGGCCATCAACTCGGTCTCGGCCTTCAGCTCGGTGACCATGGCGGGCGACAGGGTGTAGGGCGGCAGGGCGCAGGCGCTGTCGCCGGAATGGATGCCGGCCTCCTCGATATGCTCCATCACGCCCGCGACATAGACCTCCTCGCCGTCGCAGATGCAGTCCACATCCACCTCGATGGCATCGCTGAGGTAGCGGTCGATCAGCAACGGGCCGCTGGACAGCGCCGCCTCGCCGCTGTCGCGCATGTAGCGGGCCAGGCCGCGATTGTCGTATAGGATTTCCATCGCGCGGCCGCCGAGCACGTAGCTCGGCCGGATCACCACGGGGAAGCCGATGCGGTCGGTAATGGCGTCCGCTTCCTCGGCCGAGCGGGCAATGCCGTTCTCCGGCTGGCGCAGGCCGAGTTTCTGCAGCAGTTGCTGGAACCGTTCGCGGTCCTCGGCGAGGTCGATGGCATCGGCACTGGTACCCAGGATGGGAATGTCGGCCTTTGCCAAAGCCTGCGACAGCTTCAGCGGCGTCTGCCCGCCGTACTGCACGATGCAGCCGAGGACCTTGCCGTTGCTCTGCTCGCGCCGGATCAGCGCGATCACGTCCTCGGGGGTCAGCGGCTCGAAATACAGCCGGTCGGAGGTGTCGTAGTCGGTGGAGACGGTTTCGGGATTGCAATTGACCATGATGGTCTCGAACCCCGCCTCCTTCAGCGCATAGGCGGCGTGCACGCAGCAATAGTCGAACTCGATGCCCTGGCCGATCCGGTTCGGCCCGCCGCCGAGAATGATGATCTTCTCGCGGTCGGTCGGTTCGGACTCGCAGGAAGGCGTGCCGAAACCGCCCTCATAGGTCGAATACATGTAGGGCGTGGCGGCGGCGAACTCGGCGGCGCAGGTGTCGATGCGCTTGTACACCGGCAGCACGCCGAGGCGTTCCCGCAGTGCGGCAACCTCGGCCTCGGCCGTCGCCGCCAGCACCGACAGCCGCTTGTCGGAAAAGCCGAGCGCCTTCAGCCGGCGCAGCCCGGTGGCAGTGCGCGGCAGGCCGTTGGCGGACACCTCCCGCTCGGCGGCGACGATCTTTTCCAGCTCGCGCAGGAACCACGGGTCGAACTTGCTGGCCTCGTGGATCTCCTCCACCGACAGCCCGGCGCGCAGGGCTTGCGCTGCCATCACGATGCGGTCGGGCTTGGGCTGGGACAGGGCGGCGCGAAACGCATCGATCCCGCCATCGCCCGGCGCTTCCACCGGGTCGAGGCCGGAATACCCCGTCTCCATGCTGCGCAGCCCCTTCTGCAGCGCCTCGGCGAAGCTGCGGCCGATCGCCATCGCCTCGCCCACCGACTTCATGCTGGTGGACAGCAGCGCCGGCGTGCCGGGGAATTTCTCGAAGGTGAAGCGCGGGATCTTCACCACCACATAGTCGATGGTCGGCTCGAAGCTGGCCGGCGTCACCATGGTGATGTCGTTGGCCAGCTCGTCCAGCGTGTAGCCCACCGCCAGCCGGGCTGCGACCTTGGCGATGGGAAAGCCGGTCGCCTTCGATGCCAGCGCCGAGGAGCGCGACACCCGCGGGTTCATCTCGATCACCACCAGGCGCCCGTCGGCCGGATTGAGCGCGAACTGCACGTTCGACCCGCCGGTATCCACCCCGATCTTGCGCAGGCACGCGATCGAGGCATCGCGCATCACCTGGTATTCCTTGTCCGT
>JADYYZ010000007.1 GCA_020853405.1 Acetobacteraceae bacterium | reverse complement strand
TCACGGCTCGCGATAAAGCGCGCCATAGATGCTCTCGCCGTAATGGGGGCCGCTTTCACCCGGCAGGTGCGGGCGCAGATGGATCGCGCGGTATTCCGGATCGGTGTCGGTGCGGGCAAGGCAGACGCCGGCGAGGCCCCGGGCGGCCATGTCGCCGAGCATCTCGGCAAGCACGTAGCGCGCGTAGAACTCGAAATCCGCGGCCCTGCACAGATAGCCCTTCTCCTCGGTCACCAGGAACATGGCGAGGCCGGATTTCCCGGAATAGAGGTGCTTGTAGGTCGCGGCGATCATCTGCGAGTAGTTCAGGTTGGTGAAGTCGTCGAGCACCAGGATGCCGCGTTCGGCCAGCAGCTCCTCGGCCATCGCCAGTTCGGCAAGCGTGGTGCGGAAGCCGTGGCTGGAATCGACGTGCAGGAAGCGGCAGTTGCCGGCAAGGGCGCGATAGTCGGGAAAGGTCCGCGCGAACGCCTCGCTCGCGCACTGCACGAACTCGAAGCCCGGGAAGACGTCGGCAAGCCGCTTCTGGTCGAGGTAGCGCTCGATATCGACCAGGATCAGCCGCTCCGACGGGCGCGCCCGGTGCGCGAGCAGCATCGCCGAGCGTCCCTTGAAGACGCCGAACTCGACGACGTGGCCGGCGATCGCGAGATCGTCCTGCAGCGCCAGCAGCGAATCCATCACCGCCATCGAGAATTCCGAGAGCATGCCTTCGGTCGCCTCGGCATCGGCGCGGGCGGCAGCGAAGGCGCCAGCCGATGACGCCGCCGCGGCAGCGCTCCGCCCGCTGCCGGGCGTGAGCGCGCCGGCCGCCGGCCGGCGATCAGTGCCGCCGTGGCGCAGGCGCCGCATCGCCGCGTAAAGCGGCGCCGGCATCGCCCTTCGCACCGCGCGCTTCATCCACATCGCTGCCTCCCGCCGCTTCGCCCGCCAGGTACCAGATCAGCCACGGCGCAGCACGAACAGGCCGATGGCGTAGAAACTGGCCGAACCCTGCACGTCGAGCGCGACCGGCTTCGCCACGGGCTGCCAGACATTGCTGGTGCCGAGCTTGGCGAAGAACACCTCCTCCTCGACGCGAAACCCCTCGACCAGGCGTGGCAGCCGTTCCGCGCCATAGACCCGGTGAAAGGGCGGGTATACCCCGTCACGCCCGACCGGGATGGTCAGCAGCATCACCGACTCCGGCCCTGCCATCGCCGCGCGCAACAGGCCCATCGCCCTGAGGTCGCCGTCCGGCACGTCATTCTCGTTGGTATAACGGCCGGGCAGGCCGACATGCTCGATGGTCGAGCAGTTGATGATGGTGTCGTAGGGAGGCGAGGGAACGGGATCGCGCAGAATGTCGCCCTGCACGGTACGCAGCGTCGGCACGCTGAAGGTCGTGGGCTCGGGCGTCAGGTCGAAGGCCACCACCTCGGTCGCGTTGTGCGAGGCGACCAGCGGCGTGGTCGACGACGCCGGCCCGAGATCGAGCACCCTGCCGGCCCGCGCCGGCAGTTTGGCGCCGATCCAGGCCCATTCCACGTCGCGGTCGCCGTAGAGCGTCAGCTGGTCCTTGGGCTGGCCGTACTCCGAGGCGCGCGCGATCGCGTACCCCAGCTGCTTCATGCGCGAACGCCACCTGCTCATCCCAAAACCTCTCGTCGTTGCTCGCGCCGGGCGGTGCCGGTCGCCGGCAGGTAGCGCCCCGAGACCAGCCCGCGCAACGCCTCGCCGAGGCCGACCGCAAGGTCGGTCGCGAGCGCGAACCCGCGCCGGCAAAGCAGCGTGTGGCAGGCACGGATGCGCCCCGCATAGATCGAGAACAGCAGCCGCATGGTCGGGCGCGGGAATGCGTAGCCATGGGCCGGCAGCACCGCAAGCAGGCCGAAGCCGCCGACGCGGACGGTGCGGAACGAGTGGTAGTGGAAGAACACCACCGGCACGCCATCCACGCTCGGCGCCCTCGGCGTGCCGCCGACCCGGTATGCCGCGAGGTTCCATGGCGCGACCCCGCCGCCGATGTTGCGCATGATGCGAAGGCCCGGGTAGAGCGTCGGCCACTCGTTCAGGTAGCCCTGGTCCCCGCACAGCCCGCGCGCCGGGTCGAGCACGCAAAGCGCGATCACCTGCGCCCGCCAGCGCTCGGTGCAGGCGCGTGCCTCCTCGCCCACGCGGAACCCCACGAAGCCGACATTGAACCGCCCCGAGCTCGCCTCGTACTCGGCGCGATCGGGCGAGAAGCGGTGCTCGTGGATCAGGATGCTGCCGCCGCCATCGAGCTCGGCCAGCAGCTCTGCGGGGTCGCGGAAGAACATCAGGTCGGCGTCCAGGTAGGCGACCATGCTGCCTTCGGGCGCACTGGCGACCAGGTGGTGGCAGAGCGCGGGGGCCGCGGTCCAGCAGAACTCGCGGTGCGGTCGCCTACCCTCCAGCGCCGCGAACTCGCCATCGCCCAGGTCGGCCACGCGCAGGATGCGCCAGTGCGGGCGGCCGGCGGCCTCGACCATGCGGGCAGCCGCGTCGTCCATCGCCAGGATGCTGACCCGGTGCGGGGACGTGCAATGCCTGGCGAGGCTCTCCAGCATGACCAGCCCGCGCGCCGCGTAACCGGCGTCGAACAGGGTGCAGAAATGCAGGCGCCCCGCCCCGTTCATGGCCCCGCCGAGGGCCCCGCCGAGGGCCCCGCCGAGGCCACCGCCGAGGGCACCGCGCGCCACTGCCCGAGTGCCTGCGCCAGCACCAGCTTGAGCTCCGCCAGCGAATGGCGGTTGCTGAAGCGGTCGAAATCGAATGCCCCGGGCGCGGCGTCGGCCAGCCCCGAAAGCCCGGCCAGGATCGCGCCGACATCGCCCGCCGGGGCCGCCGCGCCGATCCCCGCCTCCTCGACGCGCCTTCCCATCAGCGTGCCCGAAGCCACCAGGATCGGTCTTGCGAACCCGGCTGCCTTGGTCAGCGAGTTCGAGGAACTGTCGAAATCCCTGTAGACGGCATAGACGATGTCGGAGGCAGCGATCAGGCTGTTGTAGCCGGCCTCGTCCTCGACATAGCCGTCATGGACCAGCACGTTCCCGGGCGGCGCCTGGTAGAAGGCGCGAAGCTCGGGGCCGAAGGCGCCGAAGCGCTGCCAGTGCACGGCGCCGACCAGCGCGAAGAAGAAGCGGGCCGGATCGGCAGCCCCGATGACCGCGAGCAGCGTGTCGATGCCCTTGTGCGGGGCGATGGTGCCGATCACGAGCACGATGCGCCTTCCCCCTGCCCGCGCCCGCATCGCCGCGGCGAGCGGATGCGGATGCGGCGCCAGCTCCAGGTCGGCGACGTCAGGCGCGACCACGAAGCGCAGCCGCGGGTGGCGGCGTGCATAGTCGGGCACCGCGGAGGGCACCAGGAAGATCGCGCCGCGCGCGCTGGCGGCGCCGAAATACCGCTCGCCCGCCGCCCCGCCGCGCGGGTGGAACAGGATGCCCGCCCACGGGGCGGCCGCGGCATCGTCGAGCAGCCCGACATCGCGCCTCTGTTCGCTCATCATGTCGAGATAGAGGATGAGCGCGAGGTCGGGAGAAAGGTTCGTAAGCTTCGCAGCCCCGGCGATGCGGCACAGCATCGAGGCGAAACTCGGCCGGCCGCGATTCGGAGCAAGCCGCCGCGCCAGGCGCTGCCAGGCATCGGCGAACGCGGCCGGCAGCAGCGCGCGGGCAAGCCGCAGCGGCACCCGCACCAGCCGCCGCGCGAGGCCAGGGATCCCCTCCGCCTGCCAGACCAGAGCCGCGCGCGCGTGCGCTGCCAGATGGGCGCGGCTTGGCTCGGCCAGCGGTGCGGGCGGGGCGATCGCTGCCTCGGCCCGCTCGAAGCTCACAAAGCGCAGCCTCTCCGCCAGCTCCTGGCCGAGCAGCGCCAGCTGTGCGGGCGCGCCGGCATCGGTTTCCGACACCAGCACGACGCGGTGGCCGAGCTCGACCAGCGCGCGCGCATAGAGCCGAGCGTAGCTGTCGAGGTGGCCCTGCCGCGAGATCGGGTTGTAGAGGAAGATGCTGCGCGGCCCGCCGCCGC
>JADYYZ010000006.1 GCA_020853405.1 Acetobacteraceae bacterium | reverse complement strand
GTTGCGCCCCCCGTCCCCCCCCTGCGATTGTGGCGCCGACCATGGCCCGCGCCCCGCTTCCGCAGCTGATCACGATCGTGCCGCAATCCGGCATCCAGTTCCTGGACCTGCCGCTGGCGCCCGAGAAGCTGCCGCGCACCACCGCCTATTTCTACGAGCAGCGCCTGCCCGGCGAGCCCGAGCCGGGACGCATGCCGGTGGTACTGAAGCGGCTGTTCCCCGACGAGGACGGGCGCCTGCGCGACCCCGACACCGGCAAGGAGATCCCGCCCGAGGACGGCTATGCGATCGGCCGGCCGCTGGCGATCGAGACCTTTCTCGGCCGCTGGCTGCCGCTGCCGCTGTTCCGCCTGCGCGCTCGCAACCCCGACGGCACCGAGGCGTTCGAGCGCGGCCCCAGCAACTGGGCGCGCTGCCGGCTGGTCGCACTCCCCGCCCCCGACGAGGATGGCTTCTCGCACCGGCTGATCGTGGCGCTCGATACCGCCCTGGTCGCGCGCGAGGCGGACCGCCCCTATACCGGGCTTGCGCCGGAGGACGGCGAGAAGGAATTCGCCTTCGCGCTCCGCCAGGACCCCGCCAGCTGGTTCCTCAACGAGGCCTGGGTCGCGCAGTGGCTCGACGAGGTGTTCCGCGAAAGCAAGCTCGCCCGCCGCCAGGGCCGGCCGCTCCGCCCCGAGGATACCCCGAACGCCTGCGAGCACTGGGCGCGCTACCTCGCGTTCCTGCATCTTCTCGAAGATGCCGCGATCCTGCCGCGCATCCGCGCCATCGATGTCGCATCGCAGTCGCGGTCGTACGAGCCGATCGGGGTGGACCTGGTGCTGGATATCGGCAATGCGCGCACCTGCGGGGTACTGGTCGAGGATGACCGCGGCCGCTCGAACGGCGCCGGCACCTCGTACCAGCTGGTGCTGCGCGACCTCTCGCGTCCCGAACGCCTGTACCGCGAACCGTTCGAAAGCCAGGTCGAGTTCGCCCGCGCGAGTTTCGGCCGCGACGCGCTGTCGAGGCGGTCGGGCCGCGGCAACGCCTTCGCCTGGAACTCGCCGGTGCGGGTCGGCCCCGAAGCCGTGCGTCTTGCGGCCGAGGCCAAGGGCAACGAGGGTGCGACCGGCCTCTCCTCGCCCAAGCGCTATCTGTGGGATCGTCGCGCGACCGCCCAGGTCTGGCGCTTCAACGGCGTCGGCGCCGATGGCATCACCACCGAACCGCCGGTCAGCGGCGCGTTCATGCGGTTCGTGACCGAGGAAGGCGACGTGCTGCGCGCCCGCGGCGTGCGCGGCCAGCCGGCGGTGCGGGCGCGCTTCTCGCGCTCGTCGCTGTTCACCTTCCTGCTGGCCGAGCTGCTGACCCAGGCGGTGGTGCAGATCAACGCGCCGGAGAACCGCCTGGCCCGCACCTATGCCGATGTGCCGCGGCGGCTGCGCCGGCTGGTGCTGACGCTGCCGCCGGCGATGCCGCTGGCCGAGCAGAAGATCCTCCGCGCCCGGGCGGAGGCAGCGGTGAAACTCGCCTGGGACATGCTGGGTTGGCCGGAAGGGGCTGCATACTCGCCGCCCGAGCCGCGGGTGATGGCCAATCTCGACGAGGCGACCGCGACCCAGCTCGTGTTCCTTTATGCCGAGGCAACCCAGCGGCTGAAGGGCGATCTCGACGCGCTGTTCGCGCTTTCCGGCAAGGTACGCCCCGCATACGGCGCGAAGCCATGCCTGCGCATCGCCTCGATCGACATCGGCGGCGGCACCACCGACCTGATGGTCGCGACCTACCGCGCCGAGGCGGGCGGCGGCATCGAGCCGAAGCAGAATTTCCGCGAAGGCTTCAAGATCGCCGGCGACGAGGTGGTGCAGCAGGTGCTGCAGGCAGTGGTGCTGCCGCAGCTGGAAGGCGCGCTCCGCGATGCCGGCAGCGTCGATGCCAAGGCGTTCCTGCGCGAGCTGCTGGGCGGCGAGCGCGGCGGCCTGCCCGAGCCGGAAAAGCACCTGCGCCGGCAGTTCGTGGCGCTGGCGCTGGAGCCGCTGGCGCTTGGCATCCTGCACGCCTACGAGAAGATCCCGCCGCGGGCCACCGGCGAGTTCCTGCGCGCGAGCGTGGGCGAGCTGCTGGCCGCCGCCCAGGCCACCAGCCCGCGCGCCATCCTCTATGTCGAGGACCAGGCGGCGCGGCGCGGTGCCCAGGGATTCAAACTGGCCGACGTGCCGATCACCGCCGCCGCCGCCCAGCTCGACCAGGTGGTGGTCGCGGCACTGGGTCCGGTGCTGGCGGATTTGTGCGAGGTGGTCTGGCGGATGGGCTGCGACTGGCTGCTGCTGTCGGGCCGGCCTTGCCGGCTGCGCGCGGTGATGGACATCGTGCTGGCGAAACTGCCGGTGCCCGCGCATCGCGTGCTGGCGATGGACCGGTTCCGGGTCGGGCGCTGGTATCCGTTCCGCGACGCCGCCGAACGCATCGCCGACCCGAAGACGACGGCCGCCGTCGGCGCCGTGCTTGCCACCCTCGCCGAAGGCAG
>JADYYZ010000005.1 GCA_020853405.1 Acetobacteraceae bacterium | reverse complement strand
CGCCAGCGCGGAAACCGGCACCTGCCAGGAGCCGTCCGGCTGGCGCGCGCCGGCGGACAAGGCCGCGCCATCGGGCACGCCGGCGATCGCCACCGTCAGCGCCTCCGACCCGTCGCGATCGACCAGGGCGGCGGAAAGCCCGTTCAGCGGAATCCAGGAATCCTCGTTGCCGGAACTGTCCTGCGCGGTGGCCAGCGGCGCATCGGCAACCGCCGTCACGCCGACGGTGAAGGCGATCGCGCTGGCCGCCGTGCTGGCGTTCGGCTCGGTGGAAACGGCGGTCAGCGCGAGCCCGATACTGCCGGAGAAGTGCAGGGGCGGGGTCAGCGTGACGCCCGCAAGATCGGCGGGATCAAGCGTCCAGACGCCGTCGGCGCCGCGGGTGCCGGCGCTGAGGCTCGCGCCATCCGGCACGCCGGAAATCCGCACGGAGGTGATGCTTTCCGATCCGTCGATGTCGGTTGCGCGCACATCCAGCGAAAGCGGAATCGCGGTGTCCTCGGCGCCGCCGCCGCTGGCGGCAACGGCAGGCGCGTCAGCCACCGCCTCGACATGCAGGTTGAGCGTGGTGGCGGTTTCCACCTGGTCGCCGGTCTGGCCGGTGACGATGGCGCGGATGGAAAGCACGGCATCGCCGCTCCAGTCGCGCGGCGGCGTCAGCAGCAGGCCGGCCAGCTGATCGGGCGTCAGCACCCAGCTGCCATCGGCCTGCTGCGTGCCGGCCGACAGCACGCTGCCGGGCGGCAGGCCGGCGATCACGATGGCAAGCGTCTCGCCGCCGGCACCGTCGAGGTCGGCGAGGCTTGCGGCGATGTCGAGCGGCACCGGCTGGTCTTCCAGCGTGCTGGCATTGCGCGCATCCAGCCGCGCGGGGTCGGCCACGGGCACCAGCGCGGGCGCCACGGGTTGCGGCGGCGCGGGATCGGGCGCGGGGGGCGCGGTGATGGCGGCGGCATCGGCGGCGGCAGTCGCTTCTGCTGCCGCGACGGGTGCGGCGGGCACCACCGCCTGCTCGACCGCCGCCGGCGGCCTGGAACTGCCTCGCGGCGCGGCGGCGACGGCGGCCGAGGAGCCGGCGGGCGCGCTATCGGGCGCGGCAACGAAGCCGACCGGCGTCGCGTCCGCCGCGGCCGCGTCGTCCGAGACCCTGTTGGGCAGCGTGATGGCATCGTCCTGGCGCAGTGCAGCGTCCTGGAACAACTCCAGCGTCATGCCCTCGGGCACGGCGGCGCTGATCTCCGGATTGACGCGGTCGCTGGTGTGGCCGACCAGGGTCGGCGCCGGCTGGCTGGCATCGGGCATGGCGGGGCGTTCGGCGCCGCGCAGGCCGCGCAGCGTCTCGGCATCCACCAGGGCCCGCCCGTCATCGGCCATCGCCGCCAGCGCGGCGGCTGCACCATCAGCCATGGATCATCCCTCTCGTGCCCGCCGCCTCGTCCGGAAGCGGCGCGGCTTCGTCGGCGAGGCGCGCTTCTAGCGCTCGCGGAAACTCTCGCTCATCGCGGCATAGACGGGCTTCAGCAGGTACTGCAGCACGGTCTTCGCACCCGTCACGATGTCGGCCTGCACCGTCATGCCCGGCAGCAGTTTCTGCCCATGCTCGCCACGGCCCAGCCGGTCGGAGTCAAGCTGGATGCGCCCGACATAGTATGGCTGGCCGTGCTCGTCGGGCGTGGTGGTGGCGGCAACGTTCACCAGCGTGCCGTCCAGCGTGCCGTAGCGCGAATAGTCGAAGGCCTGCACCTTGACCGTCACCGGCTGGCCGACCCGGGCGAAGCCGACATCGCGCGGCGACAGCCTGGCTTCGACCAGCAACGTCGCGTCGCGCGGCACGATATCCATCAGCAGGAAGCCGGGCTGCACCACCTGGCCGGGGCTTTTCGCGGCCAGGCCCTTCACCGTGCCGTCGGCCGGCGCCAGCACGGTCAGCCGCCCGACGCGCTCGAAGGCGCGGCGCACGGCTTCCGTCACCTCGGCCAGTTCCAGGTTGACCCGGCTGAGATCGCGCGCACTTTCGTCGCGCGCCACCGATTCCGCTTCCGCCACCCGCGCCTCCGCCTCGGCGATCGCGCGGGAGTTGGCCGCGGCGGTGGCGCCCAGGCGCGCGATCTCGGCGCTCGCGGCCAGCACGGCGCGCCGTACCTCCAGCACCGCAACCCGCGTGGTCAGGCCCTGGTCGAGCAGTTTCTCGCGCAAGGCGAGCTCGCCCGCCTGCAGCTCGTACTGCTTGCGCGCGCCTTCGCGCTGCGCATCGATGGTTGTCGCCTCGGCCTGGCGCTGCGCCAGCTGTTCGCGCAGCACGGCCTGTCGATCCAGCCTCGCGCGCAGCCTTCCTTCCAGTTCCGCGCGCTGGTCGGCGGCCAGGTTTGGAAAGTCGCCCTCCTCGCTGGCGAAGGCGCCGCCATCCAGGAAGGCGCGCAGCCGCGCCGACTGGAAGCGCAGCGACGCCTCGCGCGTGCGCAGCTGATCCAGTTCCGCCTGCGCGGCGACGGAGGAGAAGCGCAGCAGCGGCTGGCCCGCCCGCACCCTGTCGCCATCGGCCACCAGCACGGCTTCGATGATGCCGCCTTCCAGGTGCTGCACCGGCGCGACCGGGTCGGCGGTGGCGACCGCGCCTGGCGCCACCGCCACTTCCGGCACATTGGTGATCGCGGTCCAGGCCAGGAACAGCCCGAGCAGCAGGCCGGTGGCGACGACCACGCCGCGCGCCAGGCGTGGCTGGCCGAACTCCTCCAGCGCCAGGCTCATGGCGGCGGGGTGCGGCAGGCGCGCGCCGAGCGCGATGGCGGACGTGCTGGCGTTCCGAAGGCTCATCTCAGCTCCTTTGCGCCGCAGCACCCTGCGGCAGGATCGGCACGGAGGATTGCGCCAGCTTGCGCGGCACTTCGCTGAGTTCGCCGCCATCCAGGCGCAGCACGCGGTCAGCCAGCGCGATGTGGCTGGGCCGGTGCGTCACCACGAACAGCGTGGCGCGGCCTCGCAGCTGCTCGATCGCGCGCATCAGGACGGCGCTGCCATCGTCGTCGAGCCCGTTCGCGGGTTCGTCCAGCAGCACGATGGAGGCCGGGCGCAGCAGCGCGCGCGTCAACGACAGGCGGCCCAGCAGGCTGGCCGGCAGCACGGCGGCGGCGTTGTCGCGCAGGCGTGTCTCGAACCCTTCGGGCAGCATCGCCACCATGCGGTCGAGGCCGGTGAGTTTCGCGGCCGCCAGCATCTCGGCGCGCGTCGCGGCACGGTTCGCCAGCAGCAGGTTCTGCGCCACCGTGCCGTACAGCAGCCGCGGCAGCGCCGGCGCATAGGCGATGGCGCGGCGCAGCTCCAGCGGGTCGAAGCGGCGAATGTCGAACCCATCGATGCGCACGGTGCCGGCGGTGGGCCGGTGCAAGCCCATGATGGTCAGCAGCAGCGAGGTCTTGCCGCCGCCAGACGGCCCGGTGACGGCGACCATCTGGCCCGCCTTCACATCCAGGCTGACGCCCAGCAGCGCGGGTTCGGCCTGCGGCAGGTAACGCAGGCTGACGCGCGAGAGTGTCACCTCGCCGCGGATGACGCCGACCGGGCGCACCGCGCTGCCGCGTTCGCGTTCCGGCTGCATCGCCATCAGCTGGTCGGCCTGGCGCATGCTGGTGCGCACCTGTTCCCAGCGCGACAGCAGGGTGAACACCATCTGCACCGGCCCCAGCACGCGCCAGATCACCATCATCGCCGCGATCAGCGCACCCGCGGTCATGGTTGCCGCCAGCACCGCGTGCACGCCGATGGCGATCGCCGCCAGCGCGGAAAGCCCGATGATCGCCTGGCCCAGCGCCGCGACCGCGCCGCCCAGCACGCCGATGCGCGCGGCGGCGATCGCCGCATCGGCCGCGTGCCGCGCCTGGCGCGCCGCCCAGATGCTGCCGCTGCCGGTTGCCCGCAGCAGGCGCATCGAGGCCAGGATTTCGCCGCTGACCTGGTCGCGTGCCTGGGCGGTCACGGCAAGGGTGGCGACGCGCCGGCGCATCGCACCCCGTACCAGCACGAACAGCAGCCCGAACGCCATCGCCGCCCCCAGCGGCGCCAGCGCCACCGGCCCGCCGATCAGCACCAGCACCAGCACCAGCACCAGCGCGCAGGGTGCATCAAGCGCCGCCATCGCCAGGCTGCCGGTGAAGAATTCCCGCAAGGTCGAGAAGTCGCGCACGCGCGCGACCTGCGCCGAAAGGCTCGCGCGCTCGGTCATGGCGAGCGGCAGCGCCAGCAGCTGCTCGAAGGTGGCAGAGGACATCAGGCTGTCGATACGCGCACCGATGCGCGCCAGCATGCGCATGCGGATGCCGCGGAATACCGCTTCGAACGCCAGCGCCACGCACAGGCCGGAAACCAGCATCGGCAGCGGCTGGATGGTGCGGCCGGCCACCAGCATGTCGAACACCGCCATGGTGAAGAACGGCACGGCCAAGGACAGCAGCGCCAGCATCAGGCTGGCCAGCAGCAGCGCGGGCAGGGCCGGCCGGAAGCGCCGCAGCAGCGACGTGGTGAAGGAGTCGCGCGCCTGGCGCTGCGGCGGCGCCTCGCCGCGGCTGATGCGCAGCAGGGCGGCGCCGCCGGTTGCCAGCGAACCGGCCGGCTCGGCATCGCTGCCGCCGGCAACGAAGCGCCGCGCCGTGCCGGTCGCGTCGATATACAGCAGCGCGGCCGGGCGGCGGCGTGGCAGCAGCACCACCGGCAGGTCATCCGGGTGCAGGGTGGTCGGTGCACGCCCTTCCAGCCTGGTGCTGTAGCCCAGGTTGGCAAGCGCGTTACGCAGGCCCGTGATGTCGGGGGCACCTGCCATGTGCGGCACCGCCTCGGCCAGGTGCTCCGGCTGGCCTGCCCAGCCGGTGGCGGTCAGGATGGCGCCCAGCATCTCCGCCAGGTCGTTGCGCGGCAGGATGTCCTCGGCCAGCGCGACGGGCGCGAAGGCCGGGGGGACGGCGCGGCCGCCGTCGGGCGCCCACCAGTCGGGCGGCGGCATCGCGTTCACGAAAGCCGCTCCAGGCGGCCGCCGGCAAGCCGGTAGCGCTCGTTCGCCAGCGCCAGGGTGGAAGGCCGGTCGCTGACCAGCAGAATGGTGCAGTGCCCGGAAAGCCGCCTCAGCAGCGCGCACAGGGCGCGGTCGTTGGCGATGTCCAGGTGGATGTTCGCCTCGTCGAACAGCAGGATGCGGGGCTGCAGCACCAGCACGCGGGCGATGCTGATGATCTGCACGACGCCCGAGGAGATCAGCGTGGTGCCATCGGCCAGCATCGTGTCGTAACCCTGCGGCAGGGTGGCGGCCAGCGGGTCAAGCCCGAGTTCCGCGGCGACGGCGCGGGCCCGTGCGGCCAGCGCGGGGCGGTGCATGGTCAGGTTCTCGAGCAGCGTGCCGCGCACCAGGGCTCCCTGCGCGGCCATCATGCCCACGCCAGCGGCGATGCTTTCGGGATCGACGCGTGCCAGGTCCTGGCCATCGAGCAGCACGCGCCCTGATGCCGGGCGAACAACGCCCTGCAGCAGCCGCAGCAAGGTCGAGCGGCCGGAGCCGTTCGCGCCGCGCAGCCCGATGCACCTGCCCGGCGCGATCACCAGCGAGATGTCGGAAAGGATGGGCCTGCCATCGGCGCCCAGCACGCGTACCCGTTCCAGCTCGACCCTGCCATGGCGCATCACAAGCGGCGGCGCGCCCGCGCGCCGCTGGTCGGGCAGCGCGTTGATCTCGGTCAGCCTGGTACGCGCGCCGCGCAGAACCTCGGCGCGCGCGAACACGCCGAGCGCACCGCCCAGCGGCTGCAGCGCGCGTCCGGTCAGCATCAGGCAGGCGCCCAGGCCGCCCACGGTCAGTCGCCCCTCCAGCACCTCGACGCAGCCGAAGGCAGCGGTGGCGGCGGTGGCGATGTTGGCCAGCAGCACGGCCAGGCCCTGGCCCTGCGCGGAGATCTCGGCGAGCTGGCCGCGCGCGGTGGCGCAGCCCAGCTGCAGCCGCTCGTAGCGGCGCGCCATCTGCTGTTCCAGCGCCCGTGACTTGACGGTGTGGATGCCCGACAGCACGTCGCACAGCATGTTGAAGCGCCGCTCCTCGCCTTCCGACAGGGCGGTAACGGCGCGGCGTACCCCGCGCGCGACGGAGATCGAGGCCAGCAGGAACAGCGAGGCGGCCAGCAGCGGAATCGCCGCCAGGTGCGGCGACAGATGCACGATGGCGGCGACGTAGAGGATGCAGAACGGCAGGTCGAGCAGGGTCTGGAAGGCGGCGCCGGAATAGGCGTCGCGCACGGTCGCGATGCTGGCCAGGCGTTCCAGATAGGCGCCCTGGCCCTGCTGTTCGAAGCGGGCCAACGGCGTGTGCAGCAGCCTCTCGATCGCGCGCGCCTGGGCGCCTGCTTCCCACACCGCGCCGGTGCGCGCGATGATGGTGCCGCGGGCGATGCGCAGCGCCGTTTCCATCACGATCGTCGTCGCCACGCCCGCGGCCAGCATCCAGAAGGTGGCGATGCCGGCCTGCGCCAGCACCCGGTCGTAGACATGCAGCAGCGCGAACGGCAGCGCGAGCGACAGCAGCCCGATCAGCAGCGATGCCGCGACCAGGTCGAACGAGACCGCCCGCAGCAGGCGGGTGATGCTGATGGGGGCGGCGCCCGCGGCACCTGCGTTGGCGGCACCAAGGCTGGACACGCTGATGGTACCCCCAACTTCCTGCGCTCGTGCGGCCGACCCCCCGGCGGCCGGGGGTTTGGGGGACAGTGACCGATGAAAGTAACCAAACCGTAAAAATACATGCGATCGTGCACATGGCTGCGGGCCACCGCATGAATGCCGGCGCGATGGTCATGCTGCCGATGACGGAAACCCGCGCCCAGGCCGAGGCGCTGGTGCAGGGGTGTCGCTATCGCCCCGAGGGCCGGCGG
>JADYYZ010000004.1 GCA_020853405.1 Acetobacteraceae bacterium | reverse complement strand
GTGCTGACCGACCCCTCCTATGCCGGGCAGATCATCACCTTCACCTTCCCCCACATCGGCAATATCGGGACCAATTCCGAGGATCTGGAGGCAGCCACCCCCGCCGCCCGCGGCCTGGTGGTGCGCCAGGCCGTCACCGCGCCATCCAACTGGCGGGCAGAGAAGCACCTGCATGACTGGCTGCTGGCCAACTCGGTGCCGGGCATTTCCGGGCTGGATACGCGGGCACTGACCGTGCGCATCCGCGATTCCGGGGCACCCACCGGCGTCTTGTGCCACGCCCCCGACGGCCGCTTCGACCTCGACGCGCTGGCTGCCCAGGCGCGCGCCTGGCCGGGGCTGGTCGGCATGGACCTGGCAAAGACGGTCTCGTGCACCCAGGCCTATCAGTGGCAGGAACGGCGTTGGGCCTGGCCGGATGGCTACACAAGCCAGGCGGCGCCGAAGCACCGCGTGGTGGCGATCGACTACGGCGCCAAGCGCAACATCCTGCGCTGCCTTGCCGACGCCGGCTGCGATGTCACCGTGCTGCCGGCGACCGCCACCGCCGAGGACGTGCTGCGCCGCGCCCCCGATGGCGTGTTCCTGTCCAACGGCCCGGGCGACCCGGCCGCCACCGGCGAATACGCCGTGCCGACGATCCGGGCCGTGCTGGAGGCCGGGGTGCCGCTGTTCGGCATCTGCCTCGGCCACCAGATGCTGGCGCTGGCGCTCGGCGGGCGGACGCAAAAACTCGCGCGCGGCCATCGCGGCGCCAACCACCCGGTCAAGGACCTCGCCACCGGCAAGGTCGAGATCACCAGCCAGAACCACGGGTTCGCGGTGATCGCCGAAAGCCTGCCCGAGGATGTCGAGCAGACCCACGTCTCGCTGTTCGACGGCACCAACGAGGGTATCGCGAGCAGGAAATACCGGGCGTTCGGCGTGCAGTACCACCCCGAGGCAAGCCCCGGCCCGAACGACAATCTGCATCTGTTCGACCGCTTCGTCGGGATGATCGAGGCGTGCCGGCAGGCGAGGCGTGCCGCGCCCTCCTCCGCCTCGCGCGGCGGGCCAGCGGACCTTCCTTCCCTCTCGCCCACAGGAGCCGCCGCCCGATGAGCCCATTGTTCGATCTTTCCGGCCGCGCTGCCCTGGTCACCGGCGGCAATGGCGGCATCGGGCTTGGCATGGCGCTGGGCCTTGCCCAGGCAGGGGCAAGGGTGATGGTCGCCGGCCGCGATACCGCCAAGAACGCTGCCGCGATCGCCGACATCCGCAAGCATGGCGGCACCGCCGAGGCAGTGGTGTGCGACGTGACCAGCAAGGCCGCCTGCGAGGCCGCCGTCGCGGCGACAGAAAAGGCTTTCGGCCGGCTCGACATCCTGATCGCCAATGCCGGCAGCAGCCGCCGCCGGCAGCCCCAGGAGCTCAGCGAGGACGACTGGCACTTCGTGATCGACACCAACCTCTCCAGCACGCTGTTCAGTGCCCAGGCGGCCTATCCGGCGATGAAGCGGGCGGGCGGGGGCAAGATCATCACCATCGGCTCGATGATGAGCATCTTCGGCACCGCCTATGCCGCGGCCTACGCCGCATCGAAGGGCGGCGTCGTGCAGCTCACGCGCTCGCTCGCGGTCGCCTGGGCGCCGGACAATATCCAGGTGAACTCCGTGCTCCCCGGCTGGATCGACACCGCCTTGACCAGGGGCGCGCGCCAGCAGGTTCCGGGGCTCGAGGAGAAGGTGGTGGCGCGCAGCCCGATCGGGCGCTGGGGCGTGCCGGCCGACATGGCCGGCGTTGCGGTGTTCCTGGCAGCGCCCGCTTCCGACTTCGTCACCGGCACGGCGATCCCGGTGGATGGCGGGTTTTCCGTCCAGGGCTAGAGGATGCCCAGCACCGCCACCCTGCTGACCTTTGCCGCGCTGAGCTTCGGCCTTTGGATCACGCCAGGGCCGAACATGCTGTACCTGATCTCGCGCAGCCTCGCGCAGGGAACGCGCGCCGGCATGATCAGCCTGGTCGGCTGCCAGGTCGGCAGCGCGGTCTATGCGCTATTGGGCGCGGCCGGCATCACCGCCGTGCTGCTTGCCGTTCCGGCCGCCTATTCGGCGCTGGCGCTTGGCGGCGCGCTCTATCTCGGCTGGCTCGCCTGGCAGACGCTGAAGCCGGGCGGGCGGTCGGTGTTCGAGCCGCGCGCGCTGCCGGCCGCACCCGACCGCGCGCTGTTCACCATGGGCGTGGGCACCGCGCTGCTGAACCCGAAGGTCGCACTGTTCTACGTCGCGGTGCTGCCGCCCTTCATCGACCCCAGCCTCGGGCACCTGTTCCTGCAGGGTGCGATCCTGGGGATGCTGCAGGTGCTGGTCTGCACCATCGGCGATGCGTTCCTGGTGTTCGGCGCCGGCGGCGTGCAGAAGTTCCTGGCGACAAGGCCGGGCTGGATGGCGGCGCAGCGCTGGGTGCTGGGGCTCGCGCTGGCGGCACTCGCGGTGCGGCTCGCGCTCGATGCGCGGCGGGTCGCGTGAACCACGATGACGGCACGCTTGCCTTCCTGCTGCTGGCCGGCGCGGCGCTGCTGGCGAGCCTGCTGCTCGCGCTGCTGTTCATCCTCGTCGCGCGCCGCGCGTTCGGTGCGGCGAAACCCCGCGCGCTCGCGTACTCGTTCGCGGCACAGGCGGCGCTGGTCGTGCTGCTGTTTCTTTCCATGGCTGCCCGCTACGAGGGCATTGCCCTGCTGGTCGGCCTGCTCGCTCCCGTCGCGCTGGTCCATGCTGCGATCGCACCCTTCTTCCGCAAAGCCTGAAGCGAAACAATGCCCAAGCGCACCGACATCAAGAGCATCCTGATCATCGGCGCCGGCCCGATCGTGATCGGCCAGGCCTGCGAGTTCGACTATTCGGGCGCGCAGGCCTGCAAGGCGCTGCGCGCCGAGGGCTACCGCGTGATCCTGGTGAACTCCAACCCGGCCACGATCATGACCGATCCGGGCCTTGCGGATGCGACCTATGTCGAGCCGATCACGCCGGAGCTGGTGGAGAAGATCATCGCGAAGGAACGGCCCGATGCGCTGCTGCCGACGATGGGCGGCCAGACCGCGCTGAACACCGCGATGCGGCTCGCCGATGCCGGCGTGCTGGCGAAGTACGGCGTCGAGATGATCGGCGCCAACCGCGAGGCGATCGACAAGGCCGAGGACCGCCAGAAGTTCCGCGACGCGATGGCCCGGATCGGCATCGAAAGCCCGCGCTCGCGGATCGCGCATTCGATGGAGGAGGCCCGCGCCGCCGTCGCCGAGGTCGGCCTGCCGTGCGTGATCCGCCCCAGTTTCACGCTGGGCGGCACCGGCGGCGGGATCGCCTACAACCGCGAGGAGTTCGAGACCATCGTCGAGGCCGGGCTCGATGCCTCGATGACCACCGAGGTGCTGGTCGAGGAGAGCGTCGTCGGCTGGAAGGAATTCGAGATGGAGGTCGTGCGCGACCACGCCGACAACTGCATCATCGTCTGCTCGATCGAGAACCTCGACGCGATGGGCGTGCACACGGGCGATTCCGTGACGGTGGCGCCGGCGCTGACGCTGTCCGACAAGGAATACCACCGGATGCGCGATGCCTCGATCGCGTGCCTGCGCGAGATCGGCGTCGATACCGGCGGCTCGAACGTGCAGTTCTCGCTGGATCCCGCCACCGGGCGGATGCTGATCATCGAGATGAACCCGCGCGTCTCGCGCTCCTCGGCGCTCGCATCCAAGGCCACCGGCTTTCCCATCGCCAAGGTCGCGGCACGCCTTGCCGTCGGCTACACGCTGGACGAACTGGCGAACGACATCACGAAAGTGACGCCCGCGAGTTTCGAACCCACCATCGACTATGTGGTGGTGAAAATCCCCCGCTTCACCTTCGAAAAATTCCCCGGCACGCCGGCGACGCTGACCACCAGCATGAAGTCGGTGGGCGAGGCGATGGCGATCGGCCGCAGTTTCGCCGAAGCCCTGCAGAAGGGGCTGCGCAGCATGGAAACCGGCCTGTCTGGCCTGGACGAGGTCGAGGC
>JADYYZ010000003.1 GCA_020853405.1 Acetobacteraceae bacterium | reverse complement strand
TCGGCCATGCTGGGCACCATCACCAGCGGGATGCGCCGGCGCATGCCCTCCTCGAACCATTCGCGGGCGGTGCGGGTGAGCAGGATCGGGCAGTACAATGCCTCCAGCTCGTCGGCGCATTCCAGGCGCTGCGGCGAGGTGGCGAAGCGCGGCTGTTCGGCGATGTCGTTCTGCCCCAGCAGGTCGCACCAGTTGCGCCACTGGTCCGGGGTCAGCACGGTGATGCCGAGCCAGCCCTCGCGGCAGGGATAGCAGCCCATCGGGAAGGTCGGGTGCCAGCGGTTGATGCCACGGCGCTGCTCCTTCGGCCCCGGCGCGAAGGTGATCACGGCCTGGTATTCCGCGATCACCACGTTGGCGTCATGCGCGCTGATCTCGAACATCCGGCCGGCGCTGCCGGACCACAGCGCGGCCAGGGCGGCGGTGAAGGCGGTCAGGCCCTGGGGCGCGAAACCCTGGTAGTCCGGCATCATCGCCGGGTGCGCCACCGGGCCGGTGTTCTTCACCAGCCCGGCGAGTGCGCGCATGACGGCGTCGGCGCCGGTGAAATCACGGTAGGGGCCGCTGAGGCCGAACCAGGACAGCGAGACGATGTGGAGGTTGGGATGGGCGGCGCGCAACGCGGCGTGGCCGGCGACGGGGTCGAGCTGTGCGGCCACCGGGCGGCCGTCGAGCAGCACGTCCGAGGCCGCCAGCGCGGCGGCGATGCGCGCCGGGGTGGCGGTGACGCTGCGCTTGTTGGTGCACAGCCAGGCGAACCAGCCGCTTTCCTGCACCCCCGGCGCGACCTCCACCAGCGGCGGCATGCGGCGCAGCGCATCGCCGCCCGGCGGCTCCAGCTTGACCACATCGGCGCCGAGATCGGCGAACAGCTTGCCGGCATAGGCCAGCCCCGCGCCCTCGCCCAGTTCCGCCACGCGGATGCCGGCCAATGCCGTGGCGGAAGGGGCGGTTCGTTGCGCGTCGCTCATTGGCATCATTCTCCCGCGACGGGTGGAAACTAGACGTCCAGGATGGCCACCACCTGGCCTTCGGTGACCGGGTCCTCCTCCTTGACCAGGATCGCGCGCACCGTGCCCCCCTTGGGGGCATCGATGGGGATCTCGGTCTTCATCGATTCCAGGATCAACAGGGTGGCATCGGCATCGACGGCATCGCCCACCGCGACCTCGATCTTCCACACCTTGGCGTTGAGGTCGGAAAGCACCTTGAGTTCGGCCAAATCACCACTCCCTATCGCCGCCCGCGAGCCTGTCGCTCCGGGAATTGTCGACATTGGAGGATCGTGGTGCGGCGGGCGTCAAGCCCCGTGGCGCGGGTGGCTGCCCTACAGCTTCAGATGCTCGGGGATGACGAGGCCGAGGCGCACAGGCACATGCCAGTCCTCCGGCACATCGCGCACCCGGCGGAAGCCCACGCGCAGGTAGTTCGGCAGCGCGCGCGGATGATCGGCGGTGCAGGTGTTCACGGTGACCGCGCGCGGCCCCATGCGCCAGCTTGCATCCACGGCGTGGCGCAGGAAGGCGTGGCCCATGTTCTGGCCGACCGCACCGGGCATCAGGCCGAAATAGCTGAGATTGACCAGCGGCCAGGGATTCCGGTCGAGCTCGTAGAAGCCCAGCATCTCGTCGCCGCGCTCCAGCACGTGAATCGAGATCTGCGGGTCGCGCAGCAGGGCGGCGAGCTGGCGGTCGGACAGGGTGCGGCGCAGCCACCAGACGTAGTCGGCGCCGACCGTGTTGTACAGATGGCGGTAGAGTTCCACCGGGCAGTTCGCCACCTGGCGCACCGCAGCGCCCTCGGGCAGGGCGGGCGCGGGCGTGGTGGGCGGACGATCCATGCGCAGGAACGTCACCACCACGCCGACACGGACCACCGGTTCCACCTCTCGCCCCCGCGGCCGATCAGTCGTCGAGGAAGCTGCGCAGCTTGCGGCTGCGGCTGGGGTGCTTGAGCTTGCGCAGCGCCTTGGCCTCGATCTGGCGGATGCGTTCGCGGGTGACGTTGAACTGCTGGCCGACCTCCTCCAGCGTGTGGTCGGTGTTCATGCCGATGCCGAAGCGCATGCGCAGCACACGCTCCTCGCGCGGGGTGAGGCTGGAAAGTACCCGCGTCGTGGCTTCGCGCAGATTGGCCTGGATGGCGGCGTCGAGCGGGATCACCGCCGCCTTGTCCTCGATGAAATCGCCGAGGTGGGAATCCTCCTCGTCGCCGATCGGGGTTTCCAGGCTGATCGGCTCCTTGGCGATCTTCAGCACTTTGCGGACCTTCTCCAGCGGCATGCCGAGTTTCTCGGCGAGTTCCTCCGGGGCGGGCTCGCGGCCGATCTCGTGCAGCATCTGGCGGCTGGTGCGCACCAGCTTGTTGATGGTCTCGATCATGTGCACCGGGATGCGGATGGTGCGCGCCTGGTCGGCGATGGAGCGGGTGATCGCCTGGCGGATCCACCAGGTGGCGTAGGTGGAGAACTTGTAGCCGCGGCGGTACTCGAACTTGTCGACCGCCTTCATCAGGCCGATATTGCCCTCCTGGATCAGGTCCAGGAACTGCAGGCCGCGATTGGTGTATTTCTTGGCGATCGAGATCACCAGGCGCAGATTGGCCTCGATCATCTCCTTCTTGGCGCGGGCACTGTCGCGTTCGCCGCGGCCGACGGTGAGGAAGACGCGGCGGAATTCGCCGATCGGCAGGCTGGCATCGGTGGCGACTGCCGAGATCTGGCCGCGCACCACCAGGATGTCGTCGGCGTGGCGGGCGGTGAAGGCCTTCCACGACTTGCCCGGAAGCTTGGCGATGCGGTCGATCCAGTTCGGGTCCAGCTCGTGGCCGCGATACTGGGTGAGGAAATCGTCGCGGGCGACCTTGCAGCTTTCGGCCATGCGCAGCAGCTGGCCCTCCAGCCCGGTGAGGCGCTGGTTGAGCTGCTTGAGCTGGGTGACCAGCTCCTCGATGCGGTTGTTGTGCAGACGGACCTGCTCGACCTTGGCGACCAGTTCCTCGCGCAGCTTCTCGTAGCTTTTCTCGCTGCGGACATTGACCTCCTCGCCGGAGGTCATGGTCTCCAGGCGCTTGGACTGCATCTTGTGCAGCTTCTTGTAGAGCGCCTCGATCTCCTCGAAGTTGGCCAGGACTTCGGGCTTGAGCTTTTCCTCCAGCGCCGACAGCGACAGCCCGCCGCCGCCCTCGTCGCCGTCCTCGTCGTCGTCGCTGGCCGCCTCGAAGGCCGGCGCCGCGGGGGCAGGTGCCGCCGGGGCCGCCGGCGTTGCGTCCTCGGTGCCCTCGGCGGCGCCATTGGCGGATGGGGCGCCCGGGCCGCCCTGGGTCGCCTCCAGGTCGATGATGTCGCGCAGCAGCATGCGCCCGGCCTTCAGCGCGTCGTGCCAGGCGATGATGGCGCGGAAGGTCAGCGGGCTTTCGCACAGCCCGCCGATCATCATGTCGCGCCCGGCCTCGATGCGCTTGGCGATCGCGATCTCGCCCTCGCGCGACAGCAGCTCCACGCTGCCCATCTCGCGCAGGTACATGCGCACGGGATCGTCGGTGCGGCCGAGGCTGGCCTCGTCCACGTTGCCGGTGGGTTCGGCCTCGCTCTCCTCCTCCTCGGTCTTCTCGGTCTTGACCGCCGGGGTCTCGCCCTCCTCGCCCTCCTCGCCTTCGACGACCTGGATGCCCATTTCGCTGAAAGTGGCCAGCACGTCCTCGATCTGCTCGGACGAGTTCTGGTCGGGCGGCAGGACGGCGTTCAGTTCATCGAAGGTGATGTAGCCGCGCTCCTTGCCGCGCGCGACCAGCCGCTTGACCGCGACGGACTGCACATCCAGCAGGGTGGTGTCGCCGTCCTGGTCCGGGGTTGCGGCTTCGGCGGTGGCGCTCGGCTTGGTGGCCATGGATCAATTCACTCCAATACGAGGGGCCGCGGGAATGAGGTCGTCGGGGCGGAAGCGGCCCCAGGCAGATATCGGCACGGGTCAGGTATCGGCACGGATGTGGGCACGGTTCACGGGTCGTCGGTCTCGCCCGCTTCGCCACGCAGCAGTGCCGCGCGGGTCGCGGTCAACAGGATCAGCCGGCGCTGCGCCGCCTCGTCGGCCTGAAGCGCGAAGGCCGTGCGGGCGGCCTCGACCTCCTCATCCAGACGTTCCGGGTTCATCAGCCCGAAGAAATGCCACCAGCCCGCCCCGGCCTCCGCCGGCATGGCGTCAGCAGCGGCGCATCCCGGCAGCGGCACCGGCACCGCCGACAGGGCCTGTGCTGCTTCCGCCGCCAAACCTGAACCGTTCAGGTGGGACATGAGTCCCGCGCTGTCAAGCATCTGTGCGGTCTGGGACCACTGCAGAATCGCATCGCGCAGCCGCGCCAGGTCCGCCGCCAGGTCCAGCGACGCGAACGCCTCCTCGACATCGGGCAGCAGGCCGGGATGGTGCAGCAGGATTGCCACCAGCGCGCGCCCGCGTTCGGCCGCGGCGGGTGCGGCGCCGGGCGGTACGCGGCGGATGCGCAGCGGCGGGCGCAGCGGTGCGAATGTCCCGCCGAACTGGCCTGTCGGCCGCCCGGCGCGGGCTGACCAGGTCGCACCCTCGCGGCGGCGGGCGCGCATGCGGTCGCGGAAATAGCGCCGGAACTCCCAGGCCAGCGGCTTGTCGGCGACCCGGTCGGCCACCGCCTCCAGCCGTCGCGCCAGACCGGCGCGGGCCTCGACGGTCGGGGCGACACCCTCGGCCAGCAGGTCGTAGAGGGCCTCGGCCAGCGGGCGGGCGGCTTCCAGCACCCCCTGGAAGCCTGGCGGCCCCTGGCGGCGCACCAGCATGTCGGGGTCCTCGCCGGCCGGCAGGGTGGCCAGGCGCAGGCTGCGCTCGGCGCCGAGCATCGGCAGCGCCAGCTCCGCCGCGCGTGCCGCCGCGCGGGCGCCGGCGGCGTCGCCGTCGAAGCACAGCACCGGGGCGGGCGACAGGCGCCACAGCTCCTCCAGCTGCTCCTCGCTCAGCGCGGTGCCGAGGGGGGCGACGGCACCGCCGAAGCCGGCCTGGTGCAGGGCGATCACGTCCATGTAGCCTTCCACCGCCACCACCGCGGCGCCATTGCGGGCGGCCTCGCGGGCCAGGTCGAGGCCGAACAGGGTCCGCCGCTTGGAGAACACCGGCGTCTCCGGGCCATTGACGTATTTCGGCTGGCCGTCGCCCAGGATGCGGCCGCCGAAGCTGATCACCCGGCCGCGGCGGTCGCGGATCGGGAACATCACCCGGTTGTAGAACAGGTCGTACGGCGCGCGGCCCTCGTCGCCGGGGCGCAGCAGCCCGGCTTCCAGCAGCAGCGCAGGCGCGATCCCCTCGCGCGCGAGGTCGGCGGCGATCGCGCCGCGCGTCTCGCCCGACCAGCCGAGGCCGAAGCGGGCGATCGTCGCCTCGGTCAGGCCGCGCCCGCGCAGATAGGCCAGGGCGCGCGCACCCTCGGGCAGGTGCAGCCGGCGGGCATAGGCCGCCTCGGCCGCCGCCAGCACGTCCTGCAGCGAGTGGCGCAGGCGTTCGGCCTCGGCGGCGGCCGGGGTGGGCTTGGGCACCTCCAGCCCCGCTTCGCCGGCGAGCAGTTCCACCGCCTCCATGAAGCCCATCCCCTGGGCCTGCATCACGAAGCTGATGGCGTCGCCGTGCTGGCCGCAGCCGAAGCAATGGTAGCCGTTGTCGTAGACGTAGAAGCTGGGGGTCTTCTCGTTGTGGAACGGGCAGCAGCCCTTCCAGTTGCGGCCCGAGCGCGCCAGCTTCACCCGCCGCCCGACCACCGTGGCAAGCGGGGTGCGGGCGCGCAGCTCGTCCAGGAACGCGGCCGGCAGGGCCATGCGATCAGGCTCCCAGCGCGGCCTTCACCAGCGGGCCGACCTTGGCCATGTCGAGCACGGCGCCATGCCTGGCTTTGAGGATGGCCATCACCTTGCCCATGTCCTTGATGCTCGCCGCCCCAGCCTCGGCGACGGCGGCGGCCACGGCGGCTTCGGTGGCGGCGGCGTCCATCTGCTGCGGCAGGAAGGCTTCGATCACCGCGATTTCCGCCTGCTCCTTTTCCATCAGGTCGGCGCGGCCGCCCTGGCGATACATCTCCATGCTCTCGCGGCGCGATTTCACCATGCCGCGCAACATGGCGATGATCTCCTCGTCCGGCACGGCAGTGACGCCCTTCGGCCGGGCGGCGATGTCGACGTCCTTCAGCCGGGCGGTGACCATGCGGATGGCCGAGACGCGGGCGGCGTCGCGGGCCAGCATGGCGGTCTTGAGCTCGGCGGTGAAACGCTCGCGCAGGGTGGTCATGGCATCGGCCTCCGGATCAATATCCCTCTATACTATGGCATCACGCCGACGGCATGCCGGAAGCGCATGGGAATTTTTCTCCCACTCGCCTTATGCCCGTTGAAGTGGGAAGAAATTTCCCATATAGCGATGCCATGAACACCACCACGGTTGACGGCATCATCGAAGCCATGGGCGGGGCCGAGGCCACGGCACGGCGCCTGGGCGTGGGCACCGAGGCGGTGCGCAAGTGGCGCCAGGCGCACAGCATTCCCTCGCGCCACTGGCCCAGCATCATCGCGGCCACCGGTTTGGCGCTGGCCGACATGCCCGGCGCCGACACGATCGAGAGCGCAACCGCCATGCCCGACGCCACCACCGCTCCCGATGGTGCGACGGCCGCGCTGGCCCTCGCCGATGGCACCGTGTTCTGGGGCCGCGGCTTCGGCGCCCATTCCGCCGGCACGGAACCGGCGGAGATCTGCTTCAACACCGGCATGACCGGCTACCAGGAGACGCTGACCGACCCGTCCTATGCCGGGCAGGTGGTCACCTTCACCTTTCCCCATATCGGCAATGTCGGCACCAATCCCGAAGACACCGAGGCCGCCGGCATCGCGGCGCGCGGCCTGGTGATCAAGCAGGACATCACGGAGCCGAGCAACTGGCGCTCCCGCCAGCACCTGGATGCCTGGCTGCGCGGCCAGGGGGTGACCGGCATCGCCGGCATCGACACCCGCGCGCTGACCATCCGCATCCGCGATGGCGGCGCGCCCTCGGGCGTGTTGCTGTTTCCCGCCGATGGCCGCTTCGACCTGGACGGCGCCATCGTGCGCGCCAAGGCATGGCCGGGGCTGGAGGGGATGGACCTGGCCAAGACCGTGGCCTGCACCCAGGCCTATGAATGGGACGAGACCAGTTGGGCCTGGCCGGCCGGCCATGGCCGCCAGATCGCGCCGCGCCACCATGTGGTGGCCGTGGATTACGGCGCCAAGCGCAACATCCTGCGCTGCCTGGCCGCCGCCGGCTGCCGGGTGACGGTGGTGCCGGCGAGCGCGAGCGCCGAGGACATCCTGCGCCACAATCCCGACGGCGTGTTCCTGTCCAACGGCCCCGGCGACCCCGCCGCGACCGGCGCCTATGCCGTGCCGGCGATCCAGGGGGTGCTGGCGGCGGGCAAGCCGATCTTCGGCATCTGCCTGGGCCACCAGTTGCTGTCCCTGGCGCTGGGCGGGCGGACCTACAAGCTGGCCCGCGGCCATCGCGGCGCCAACCAGCCGGTGAAGGACCTGGCCACCGGCCGGGTGGAGATCACCAGCCAGAACCATGGCTTCGCGGTTGACCCGCAGAGCCTGCCGGAAGGCGTGAACGTGACCCATGTCAGCCTGTTCGACGGCAGCAACGAGGGCATCGCGGCACCGGCGCGGCGCGCCTTCAGCGTGCAGTACCACCCCGAGGCGAGCCCGGGGCCGAGCGACAGCCATCATCTGTTCCGCCGCTTCATTGATATGATCGAGGCACCGACCTGACATGGATCTCACCCAGCACCTGCTGCGCACCGGCCTTCGCCACTTCATCTCGGCACCGACATCGGAGTTGGCGCAGGACGAGGTGGCGCGCGTGACGGGCCAGCCCATCGACCCCGCGGCCTTCGCCGACGCCGTCGCCGCGCTGTTGCGCGATGGCCTGATCCGCGACCCCATCCGCCTGGAGGACCAGGCGCTGCAATGCCACTGGCGCCTGGAACTCACGCCCAAAGGCGTGGCCCTGGCGCGCAGCCTGGCGGGAGCCTGACGATGCCCAAACGCACCGACATCAAGAGCATCATGATCATCGGTGCCGGCCCGATCGTGATCGGGCAAGCCTGTGAGTTCGACTATTCCGGCGCGCAGGCGTGCAAGGCGCTGCGGGCGGAAGGCTACCGGGTGATCCTGGTCAATTCCAATCCCGCCACCATCATGACCGATCCCGGGCTGGCGGACGCGACCTATGTCGAGCCGATCACGCCGGACATGGTGGAGAAGATCATCGCCAAGGAGCAGCCCGACGCGCTGCTGCCGACCATGGGCGGGCAGACCGCGCTGAACACCGCCATGACCCTGGCGGCCAGCGGGGTGCTGGAGAAATACGGCGTGGAGCTGATCGGGGCGAAGGCCGACGTCATCGACCGCGCCGAGGACCGGCTGAAGTTCCGCGACGCGATGGCCGAGATCGGCATCGAATCGCCGAAAAGCCAGATCGCCCACTCGATGGAGGAGGCGCGCGCGGCGCTGGCCCTGATCGGGCTGCCGGCGGTGATCCGGCCCAGCTTCACCCTGGGCGGCACCGGCGGCGGCATTGCCTATAACCGCGAGGAGTTCGAGGCGATCGTGGCCGGCGGGCTCGACGCCTCGCCCACCTCCGAGGTGCTGGTCGAGGAATCCGTGCTCGGCTGGAAGGAGTACGAGATGGAGGTGGTGCGCGACTGCAAGGATAACTGCATCATCATCTGCGCCATCGAGAACGTCGATCCGATGGGCATCCATACCGGCGACAGCGTGACCGTGGCGCCGGCGCTGACGCTGACCGACAAGGAATACCAGCTGATGCGCGACGCCTCGATCGCGTGCCTGCGCAAGATCGGGGTGGATACCGGCGGGTCGAACGTGCAGTTCGCGCTCAATCCGGCCGACGGGCGCCTGGTGGTGCTCGAGATGAACCCGCGGGTGTCGCGCTCCTCGGCGCTGGCATCGAAGGCGACCGGCTTTCCCATCGCCAAGGTCGCAGCCCG
>JADYYZ010000002.1 GCA_020853405.1 Acetobacteraceae bacterium | reverse complement strand
TAGTCGTCGATCTCCGGCAGCGCCGGGTTGGCGAAGATGTTGGCGAGGATCCGCCACTTGCCGCCCTGGCGCGGCACGATCTTGCCGTTCGATTTGCGCTTCCAGCCGCCCTTCCAGCGCTTCTGGTTCTCCCAGTCCTTGGGATAGCCGATGCCCGGCTTGGTCTCGACATTGTTGAACCAGGCGTATTCGACGCCCTCGCGGCTGGTCCAGACCTGCTTGCAGGTGACGCTGCAGGTGTGGCAGCCGATGCACTTGTCGAGGTTCAGCACCATCGCGATCTGCGCGCGGACCTTCATCGCTCGATCTCCCCTCACGCAACCCCGATATCGGCGGCCTGCGGCGTCACGCGCGGGCCGTCCAGCCAGGCGACGTTGGCCATCTTGCGCACCAGCACGAACTCGTCGCGGTTGGTGCCGATGGTGCCGTAGTAGTTGAAGCCGTAGCTCAGCTGCGCATAGCCGCCGATCATGTGCGTGGGCTTCACCACGGCGCGGGTCACGCTGTTGTGGATGCCGCCCCGCGTGTTGGTGATCTCGCTGCCCGGCACGTTCACGATCTTCTCCTGGGCATGGTACATCAGGATCATGCCGCGCGGCACCCGTTGCGAGACAACCGCCCTGGCGCACAGCGCGCCGTTGCGGTTGAACGCCTCGATCCAGTCATTGTCCTCGACCCCGATCTCGGCGGCGTCGACCTCCGACAGCCACACGATCGGGCCGCCGCGCGACAGCGTCAGCATGATCAGGTTGTCGGTATAGACGCTGTGGATGCCCCATTTCTGGTGCGGCGTGATGAAGTTGAGCGCGATTTCCTTGTTGCCGTTCGGCCGCACCCCCGCCAGCTCGTGGTGCGCGCGCAGATCGACCGGCGGGCGATAGACGCAGAAGCCCTCGCCGAACGCCAGCATCCAGGGGTGGTCCTGGTACAGCTGCTGGCGGCCCGAGAGCGTGCGCCAGGGGATCAGCTCGTGCACGTTGGTGTAGCCGGCGTTGTAGCAGACCTCCTCGCTCTCCACGCCCGACCAGATCGGCGAGGAGATGATCTTGCGCGGCTGCGCCAGGATGTCGCGGAAGCGGATCGCCTCGTGCTCCTTCGGCACCGCGAGATGCGTGTGCTCACGCCCCGTGTTCCTGCCCAGCGCCGCCCACGCCTTCACCGCGACGTGGCCGTTGGTTTCCGGCGCGAGGTGCATCACCACCTCGCAGGCGTCGATGTCGGTCTCGATCTTCGCCAGCGCCTGCTCGACGCCCGGCACCCGGGTTTCGCCGTTCAGCTTGCGCAGGAACGCGACCTCGTCCGAGGTCTTCCAGGTCAGCCCCTTGCCGTTGTTGCCGAGCTTCTCCATCAGCGGCCCGAGCGAGGTGTAGCGCGCATGGATGTTGGGATAGTCGCGCTCGACCACGACCACCGCCGGCATCGTCGTGCCGGGCACCGGGTCGCACTCGCCCTTGAACCAGTCGCGCACGATGCCGGTCTGGCCGAGCTCGGCGGGGCTGTCGTGCATCAGCGGCACCAGCACGACATCCTTCTCGAGCCCGAGATGACCCGGCGCCAGTTCCGAGAAGCGCTTCGCCAGCCCCCTGAAGATCGCCCAGTCGCTGCGGCTTTCCCACGCCGGATCGACCGCCGCCGAGAGCGGGTGGATGAACGGGTGCATGTCCGACGTGTTGAGGTCGTTCTTCTCGTACCAGGTCGCGGTCGGCAGCACCACGTCGCTGTACATGCAGGTGGTGCTCATCCGGAAGTCGAGCGTCACCAGCAGGTCGAGCTTGCCCCTCGGGCCGTCGGCGCGCCAGGTGACCTCCTCGGGCTTTGCCGTGCCCTCCTCGCCCAGGTCCTTGCCCTGCACGCCGTTCTGCGCGCCCAGCAGGTGCCTGAGGAAATACTCGTGCCCCTTGCCCGACGAACCAAGCAGGTTGGAGCGCCAGACGAACAGGTTGCGCGGCCAGTTCTCCGGCGCGTCCGGATCCTGGCAGCTCATGGCGAGCTTGCGCTCCTTCAGCGCCGCGGCGACATAGGCCGGCACCTCCTGGCCGGCCGCCTTCGCCTCGGCGGCGATGGTCAGCGGGTTCCGCGCCAGCTGCGGCGAGGAGGGCAGCCAGCCCATGCGCTCGGCGCGCACGTTGAAGTCGATCAGCGCGCCGGTCAGTTTCTGCGGTGCCGTCGGCGACAGCAGCTCCCCGGTCTGGATCTTCTCGTAGCGCCACTGGTCGCTGTGCGCGTACCAGAAGCTCGTGCTGTTCTGCTGGCGCGGCGGCCGGCTCCAGTCGGTGGCGAAGGCGAGCGGCAGCCAGCCCGACTGCGGGCGCAGCTTCTCCTGGCCGACATAGTGCGCCCAGCCGCCGCCCGACTGGCCGATCGAGCCGCACATCACCAGCAGGTTGATGATGGCGCGGTAGTTCATGTCGCAGTGGTACCAGTGGTTCAGCCCGGCCCCCAGCACCACCATCGACTTGCCCTGGGTCTTCTCGGCGTTGTCGGCGAACTCGCGGGCGACGGTGATGATCTGCTTCCTCGGCACGCCGCACACCGCCTCGCCCCAGGCGGGGGTATAGGGCGCCATGGCGTCGTAGTCGGGCGCTGCCACGACGCCGTAGTTGGCCAGGAACAGGTCGTAGCCGGTGGCCACCCGCGCGGTGCTGCCATCGGCGAGCGTCACGCCGATCGTCGGCACCTGGTGGGTGACGGTGTTGCCCAGGCGCGTCGGGTTGAAGAACGCGGTCGCGCCGTCGCCGAAATAGGGGAACGCCACCTCGACCCGCTCGGCGCCGTCGCG
Organism: Acetobacteraceae bacterium; assembly: GCA_020853405.1. Classification (GTDB taxonomy): domain Bacteria; phylum Pseudomonadota; class Alphaproteobacteria; order Acetobacterales; family Acetobacteraceae; genus JADYYZ01. The sequence continues at coordinate 5,304 of JADYYZ010000002.1, read as the reverse complement.
GCCGAGCGACAGCCGCGGCGTCACCGTCTCCAGCGTGCGCGAATCACGGCCTTCCAGGTTCCACTTGCCCTGCTCGCCCCAGCGGAAGCCGACCGACCCGGTGGGAACGTATGGCTGGCCGGTCGCGTCGTCGATCGCCACCGTCTTCCAGTCGGGATTGTTGGCCTGGCCGGCATTGTCGGCGAGGTCGGAGGCGCGCAGCTGGCGGTCGGCGACCAGCTTGCCGTCCTGTTCGCGCAGCAGCACCAGCATCGACAGGTCGGTATAGCGCCGGCAGTAATCGAGGAAATAGTCGCAGCGCCCCTTCGCGTGCCACTCCGACAGGATGACGTGGCCCATGGCGAGCGCCAGTGCCGCGTCGGTCCCCTGCTTCGGGTGCAGCCAGAGATCGGCGAACTTCGAGGCTTCCGAGTAGTCGGGCGAGACGGTGACGATCTTGGTGCCGCGATAGCGCGCCTCGGCCATGAAGTGCGCATCGGGCGTGCGCGTCTGCGGCACGTTCGATCCCCACATCATCAGGAAGCCGGCATTGTACCAGTCGGCGCTTTCGGGCACGTCGGTCTGTTCGCCCCAGGTCTGCGGGCTGGATGGCGGCAGGTCGCAGTACCAGTCGTAGAAACTCATGCAGGTGCCGCCCAGCAGCGACAGATAGCGGCTGCCGGCGGCGTAGCTCACCATGCTCATCGCCGGGATCGGCGAGAAGCCGATCACGCGGTCGGGGCCCCATCGCTTCACGGTGTGCACGTTGGCGGCCGCGACCAGCTCCTCGGCCTCCTGCCAGGTCACGCGCACGAAGCCGCCGAGGCCGCGCGCCGCCTGGTAGTCGTGCCGCTTCGCCGGGTCATCCTGGATCGAGGCCCAGGCGGCGACCGGATCGCGCGTCTCGGCCCGGGCGGCCCGCCACAGCTGCAGCAGGCGCTTGCGCATCATCGGGTACTTCACCCGGTTGGCGCTGTACAGGTACCAGGAATACGAGGCGCCACGCGAACAGCCGCGCGGCTCGTGGTTCGGCAGCCCGGGCCGGGTGCGCGGATAGTCGGTCTGCTGCGTCTCCCACGTCACGATGCCGCCCTTGACGTAGATCTTCCAGCTGCAGGAACCGGTGCAGTTGGCGCCGTGCGTCGAGCGTACGATCTTGTCGTGCGCCCAGCGCAGGCGGTACGCATCCTCCCACGCGCGGCTTTCGGTGGTGACGTCGCCGTAGCCGTTGCTGAAGCTTCCGGTATATTTCTTGAAGAAGGTGAGGCGATCGAGGAAGTGGCTCATCGTCTGGTCTCCTCGTGCTTCAGGCGGCAACGGCGCCGGAATCGGGGCGGCGGCGCTCGACATCATGCAGCGTGCCGCCCGGGCGCGTATATACCACCCAGGTCAGCACAATGCAGGTCAGATAAAATATCAGGAAGGCCCACAATGCCGCCTCCGGGCCGCCGGTGGCGCCGATCGAGGTGCCGTAGCTCTTCGGGATGAAGAAGGCGCCATAGGCGGCGATCGCCGAGGTGAAGCCGATGATCGCGGCACTCTCCTTCTCGGCCTGCACCCGCCGCTCGACCGGCGACAGCTGCGGCATCAGCCGCGCCATGTCCTTGGCCATGATCGCGGGGATCATCTGGAAGGTCGAGGCGTTGCCGACGCCGCTGACGAAGAACAGGAACAGGAAGCTCGCGAAGAAGCCCCAGAACGCTCCCGGCTGGTCCTTGATGCCGATGAAGTGGATCACGCCATAGACGCCGAGCGTCATCGCCACGAACACCCAGAACGTCACGCGCCCGCCGCCCCACTTGTCGCTGACCCAGCCGGTGAGCGAGCGCGACATCGCGCCGACCAGCGGGCCGAGGAAGGCGAACTGCAGCGCGTCGATCTCCGGGAACTGGGTGCGGGCGAGCAGCGGGAAGCCGGCCGAGTAGCCGATGAACGAGCCGAACGTGCCGGTATAGAGCCAGCACATGATCCAGTTGTGCTTGCGCTGGAAGATCACCGACTGGTCGGCGAACGAGGCTTTCATGTGCGCAAGGTCGTCCATCTTGAACCAGGCGGCGAACGCGGCCGCGACGATGAACGGCACCCAGATGAAGCCCGCGTTCTGCAGCCACATCAGGGTCTGGGCATCGGGCTTCACGACCGTGGCCGGGGTGCCGCCGAGTGCGCCGAACACCCCGGCGGTGACCGCAAGCGGCACCACGAACTGCACGACGCTGACGCCGAGATTGCCAAGCCCGGCATTCAGCGCCAGCGCGTGGCCCTTTTCGCGCTTGGGGAAGAAGAAGCTGATGTTGGCCATCGACGAGGCGAAATTGCCGCCGCCGAAGCCGCAGGTCAGCGCCAGCAGCAGGAAGATCCAGTACGGCGTGTTGACGTTCTGTACCGCCAGCCCGATGCCCACCGCCGGGATCATCAGCGACCAGGTGGCAAGCGTGGTCCAGAGCCGGCCGCCGAAGATCGGCGGCATGAAGGAATAGAAGATGCGCAGCGTCGCCCCCGACAGGCCGGGAAGGGCAGCGAGCCAGAACAGCTGGCCGGTATCGAAGCGGAATCCCACCTTCGGCAGTTCCGCCACGACCACCGACCAGACCATCCAGACCGCGAACGCCAGCAGCAGACAGGGGATGGAAACCCACAGGTTGCGCCGCGCGATGGCGCGCCCCTTTTCCTCCCAGAAGGCGGGGTCCTCGGGCCGCCAGTCCTCGATCGGGTGGCCGCGCATCGCCTCGGCCTGGGCGGCGCCGTGGATCGGCTGCATCTCGGGCAGCTCGGGCAGCGTCTGAAGCAGCGGTTCCGCCGCCTCGCGCTCCATCTGCAGGATCGCGAAGTGCATCCACACCAGCGACACCGCGCTGATCAGGAACAGCAGCATGAAGCAGCTCTGGCGGATGCCGGTCATGTCGTTCATCAGCCCGAACAGGATCGGCAGGATGAAGCCGCCGAGGCCGCCGATCAGGCCGACCACGCCGCCGACCGCGCCGACATGGTTCGGGTAGTAGACCGGGATGTGCTTGTAGACCGCCGCCTTGCCCAGGCTCATGAAGAAGCCCAGCACGAACACCAGCACGATGAAGGGAACGACGCCGGTCTCGAGCCGGAACGTGATCTGGCCCTTGATGCCGTCGACGACGTAGGTGGTCGGCGGATAGGACAGGATGAAGGTGGTGATCACCGATACCCCGAAGGTCCAGTACATCACCCGCCGTGCGCCGAACTTGTCCGACAGCACCCCGCCATAGGCGCGGAAGATGCTGGCCGGCACCGAATAGGCGGCACCGATCATGCCCGCCGCCTCGATGCTGAAGCCATAGGCGTCGATGATGTAGCGCGGCAGCCACAGCGACAGCGCCACGAACGCCCCGAACACGAAGAAGTAGTACAGGCTGAAGCGCCAGACCTGGATGTTGGTCAGCGGCTCCAGCATCGCCGACATCGGTTCGGGCTTGATGCCGGCGGCGCGGCGGGCGGCGAACTGCGGGTCATCCTTGGTGCCGAACCAGAACACCGCCGCCATCACCAAGAGCCCGGCGGCCCAGATCATCGCCACCATCTTCCAGCCGAACGCCACCATGATCATGGGTGCCAGGAACTTGGTGACCGCGGCGCCGACATTGCCGGCGCCGAAGATGCCAAGCGCCGTGCCCTGCTTGTCCTTGGGGAACCAGCGCGAGACATAGGCGATGCCGACCGCGAACGAGCCGCCGGCGATGCCGACGCCAAGGGCGGCGATCAGGAAGGTCGTGTAGTCATAGGCGAAGGTGAGCAGGAAGGTCGCGATCGCGGCGGCGACCATCACCACCACGTAGACCAGGCGGCCGCCGTGCTGGTCGGTCCAGACGCCCAGAACCAGGCGGATCAGGCTGCCGGTGAGAATCGGCGTGCCGGCCAGCAGGCCGAACTGGGTGTCGCTCAGCCCCAGGTCGCGTTTGATCTGGATGCCGATGATCGAGAAGATCGTCCAGACCGCGAAGCAGACGGTGAAGGCAGTGGTCGACAGCCACAGCGCCGATGCCTGGCCCGGCGGGCTGCCCGAGGTGGCCTGTGCCGCATTCATCGTCGCTCTCCGACCGTCCGGGTTTGACCACGAGAACAGCCCGGGCGCGCTGGCGCGTCCTTGATGCAGGTCAAATCTTGCGGCCGGTTTGCCAGAATGGCACCCGCCGGCGGATGAGGCACCCGGCCCCGGCGGGGGCTGGTCCGGTCGGCTGCGGCTGGGGCCGGCGGGGGTGCCGGACCGCCGCCTCGGCGCGGGGAGGGGGGTGGCCACCGGCCAACGGATTGATCCAGCGCAAGGACCCCACCCCGCGCCATTGCTTGTATCGCCTGCTGCCGGGCGCGGTGCGCCGCGGCACGCCGCGTGCTTGCCAGGAGCGAACCGGATGCAGGAGAAGGAGCAACCGCCGCGCAGCGCCTTTCTTCTGGCGATCGGCGATGCCGCGACCGAACAGCTCTGCGCGAACAGCCGGCGCATTCACCTCGCCCGCGGCGAGGTGCTGTTCAACCAGGGCGAGATGGCGCACGACCTGTTCATCATCGACCATGGCAGCGTCGCGTTGCTGGCCCGCGCCGATGGCGTGCGCCGCACGATGGTCGAGATCTTCCGTGACGGCGAGATTTTCCTCGCGCCCGCGGTGGTGCTCGACCTGCCCTACCTCGCCACCGCGCAGGCGCTGACCGAGGTCGAGCTGCTGGCGGTTCCGGCTGCCGAGCTGCGCCGCGGCATGGCGGACAACCACGAGATCTCGCGCGCCATGGTCGACCAGCTGGGGCGGCACTGGCGCCTTCTGGTCGAACAGATCATCGATCTCAAACTGCGTCCGGCGGAACGCCGGGTCGCGCGCTTCCTTGCCCAGCGCGTGCGCGAGGAAGGGGGCACCGGGGCGGCACACCTGCCCGAACCGCGCACCGCCATCGCCGCCCGCCTCGGCATGACGCCGGAAACCCTGTCGCGCAGCCTGCACGCGCTGCAAAGCCAGCGCTGCATTCGGGTGATGGCCGATACCGTGCATGTCCTGGACCGCGAGCGGCTGCTGGCGTCCACCTGAACCGCGCCGCCCGGTCCCGGGGCGAACCATTGGCGCCTGCGGGAAGCTGCCGACTCCATCGGGGATCACTGCCGGGCGCCATGCAGGGCTCTGCGGGCCAGGATGGCATCGGACGCGGCCGGGCCATCGCAGCGTCCTGCCTGCCGGGCGGCGCGATACGACAAGCCGTGATGGCCGCGCCAGAGATCCAGGTTCCGCAAGACCGTTGCGAGGCAAGATCGTTGTTGTTACGGTCCGCCTATCAGATGATCGTCGCCCAGCCTTTGCCATCACCGTCATG
>JADYYZ010000001.1 GCA_020853405.1 Acetobacteraceae bacterium | reverse complement strand
GCCGTCGATGATGAATGCCCTGATAGTCTCAGACCAGTCCCGCAAGGCGTGCACAGCGAATTCCGTATGAATTCCGGGTGACACTGAATATATTGCCGGCGCTTGCGGACCAAAGAGCCCACGCCCGCGAGCAAAGCCGCCATGCGGAGTAGACGACCCCAGCGTGAATGACCATGGGGCCGGGCCCGCGACCGCGCCTGCGCATCGTGATGGCAGGTGGCGCTTCGGTTTGCCGGCTGCCCGGGACCGGGGCAAGGCCGGGGCGGCGTTTTCAAGAATGGGCTCGAGTGCTGCGACCTGTCCGCGCGGCGGGCGCGGCAAGGGTAGGGAAGAGTTGAGGCGATCATGCCCGAGGTGATGTTCAACGGCCCGGACGGCCGGCTGGAAGCCCGTTACCATCACGCCAAGGCGCGCGGCGCCCCGATCGCCCTGATCCTGCACCCGCACCCGCTGCATGGCGGGACCATGAACAACCGCATCTCCTACACGCTGTACGAGGCGTTCCGGGGGCTCGGTTTCTCGGTGCTGCGCTTCAATTTCCGCGGCGTCGGCAAAAGCCAGGGCCGCTACGATGGCGGTGCCGGCGAGCTGAATGATGCCTGTGGCGCGCTGGATTTCCTGCAGGCGATCAACCCCGAGCCTTCCAGCCTGTGGGTCGCCGGCTATTCCTTCGGCGCCTGGATCGGCATGCAGCTGCTGATGCGCAGGCCGGAGGTCGGCGGCTTCATCAGCATCGCGCCGCCCGCCAACGTGTTCGATTTCAGCTTCCTGGCACCCTGCCCGGCGAACGGGCTGATGATCCAGGGCGCCCAGGACACGCTGGTGCCGGAAGGCAGTGTCGCGAAACTGGTCGCCAAGCTGAACACCCAGAAGGGCGTCTCGATCGACTACCGGGTGTTCGATGATGCCGATCATTTCTTCACCGGCCATGCCGAGGCGATCAGCGCGGCATCGATCGACCATGTCCGCAACGCGCTCGGGCTCGACCGCAAGAAGGTGGCGCTGGCCGCCGACTGAACCGCCGGGTTCCGCGTGATCGCAGCCTGCCGGGGCAGTCGTGTCCCGGCCGGCGGCGCTTCACGGTGCTGCGATCCGCCCGCCGGGCATCGGAAGCGGCACGCCGGTGGTGGTCGGCAGGCTGAGCGGCAGGCCGCGCCGCACCCGCGCCGCGAGAAACGCGAACGCCTGCGCCTCCAGCGCGTCGCCGTCCCAGCCCACCGCCTCGACCGGATCGACCTGTGCCGCCAGCAGATCGGCCAAGGCCCGCATGATCGACCGATTGTGCCGCCCGCCGCCGGTGACCAGCCAGCGAAGCGGCGGCGCCGGCAGGTGCCGAAGCGCGGCACCGACCGCGCCGGCGGTGAACGCGGCGAGCGTCGCCGCGCCATCATGATCGCCCAGCCGGTCGAGGCCGCTTGCCGCGACCCTTGCCGAGAAATCCAGCCGGTCGAGCGATTTCGGCGCCGGCCGCGCAAAGAACGGGTCGTCGAGCAGCCGCGCCAGCACCGCCCGGTCCACCCGCCCGCGCGCCGCCAGCCCGCCATCGCGATCGAACGCCTGGCCGGTGCGGGCCGCCACGAAATCGTCGAGCAGCGCGTTGCCGGGGCCGGTGTCGCAGGCGATCACCGTGCCATCGGCGCCGAGCCAGCTGAGGTTGCCGACGCCGCCCAGGTTCAGGACCGCGAGCGGCCGCGCCAGCCCTGCGGCAAGCCCCTGGTGATAGAGCGGCGCGAGCGGCGCGCCCTGGCCGCCGGCGGCGACGTCGGCCAGGCGGAAATCGCAGGCCACGGGCAGCCGCACCGCCCCGGCCAGCCGGGCGGCATCGCCGATCTGCCAGGTTCGCCTGACCTCGGGCCGGTGAAGGATGGTCTGGCCGTGGAAGCCGACCAGGTCGGCATGCCCGCCACCCAGCACGGTGGCCACCGCCTCGGCGTGGCGATCGGTGAGCGCCAGCTCGGCCGCACGCAGATCGGGATCGTCGGTGCCAAGCGTCGGCGCCCGATCGAGCAGGGCGCGGAGCGCGGCGCGCAGTTCCGGCTCATACGGAACGGTCAGCCGCGCGCCCTGGGCGGCGATCCGCTCGCCATCGGTCAGCAGCACCGCGGCATCGACGCCATCGAGCGAGGTGCCGCTCATCAGCCCCACGATTTTCCACATTGGGGCAGGACCGTGCTATGCCCCGCCCCCCTCGACAATGGGTTTCGATGCGATGAGCGGCCAAGACCTGTCCGGCGTGCAAAGCGAGTTCCTGCGCGAGGCATCCGAGCGCGGCTACATCCACCAGTGCACCGACCTCGAGGCGCTGGACGCAGCGCTCGTCGGCGGGCCGCTGTCGGCCTATGTCGGCTACGACGCCACCGCCGACAGCCTGCATGTCGGCCACCTGGTCAGCATCATGCTGCTCCGGCTGTGGCAGCGCACCGGCAACCGGCCGGTGCCGCTGATGGGCGGCGGCACCACCAAGATCGGCGATCCCTCGGGGCGCGACACCAGCCGCCAGCTGCTGACCAGCGAGGCGATCGCCGCCAACATCGCCTCGATCCGGGGCACGTTCGAAAAGTTCCTGAAATTCTCCGGCCCGAACGCTGCCCTGATGGCCGACAACGCCGACTGGCTCGACGAGCTGAAATACATCCCGCTGCTGCGCGAGGTCGGGCCGCATTTCAGCGTCAACCGCATGCTGACGATGGACAGCGTGCGGCTCAGGCTCGAGCGCGACCAGCCGCTGTCGTTCCTCGAATTCAACTACATGATCCTGCAGTCCTACGATTTCCGGGAACTGTCGCGCCGGCATGGGGTGGCGGTGCAGATGGGCGGGTCGGACCAGTGGGGCAACATCGTGATGGGCGCCGACCTGATCCGGCGCACCGATGCGAAGGCAGCCTTCGGGCTTACCGTGCCGCTGCTGGCCACCGCCTCGGGGGCGAAGATGGGCAAGACCGCGGAAGGGGCGGTGTGGCTGAACGCAGACCGGCTCGCGCCCTTCGCCTATTTCCAGTACTGGCGCAACACCGAGGACCCGGATGTCGGGCGATTCCTGAAACTCTTCACCGAACTGCCGCTTTCCGAAATCGTGCGGCTGGAGTCGCTGCGGGGTGCGGACATCAACAGCGCCAAGATCGTGCTGGCGACCGAGGCGACGGCGCTGCTGCACGGGCGCGATGCGGCCGACGCCGCTGCCCGGGCCGCGGCCGGCGCCGACGAGGAGGGGTTGCCGACGCTCGATCTCGCCGCATCCGAGCTCGCCGCCGGCATCCCGGCCTTCAGCCTGGTCGCCCGCGCCTTCGCGCTGGCGAGCAACGCCGAGGCCCGCCGCCAGATCAGGGGCGGCGGCGTGCGGCTGAACGATGCCGCCCTCGCCGACGAGGCGCAGCTGATTACCGTTGCCGACCTCAGGGATGGCGCCGCCAGGCTCTCGCTCGGGCGCAAGCGGCACGTGAAGCTGCGCGCCTGTTGAAGCGCTGCCGCTTGCGCCTCATACCAACGGTCAATTGCACTGACCGTTGGTATTGAGTCTTTCATCGCCCTCAAGCGCCGGGGGGCGGCTCTTCCGCCGTGGCTCGCCGCACCGGCGGCGGGCGCCTTCGGCGCCTCCCCACGAGTCAAGGCCTCGTGCCGCTGGTATCAGCCCGGCGGCACGCCGCTGCTGCCGACGCCGCCGGGGGGCGGCATCACCGGGCCAGGCGACCGCGGGGCGGCAGGCGGGACGGCAGGCGGGGCGGCAGGCGGGACGGCAGGTCGGGCGGCAGGCAGCTGCGCATCGGTTGCCGCCGCGCCCGGTACTGTGGCCGCCGGCCCCGAAGGCGCGGCGGTTCCCTCCGGCGCCGGCGCGGACGGGCTGTCAAAAATGCCGAACAGGCCGCGCAGGAAGCCGGGCGTCAACGCCGCCAGCGGATTGACCGACACCTGCGGGTCGGCCATCGGGCCGCTCACGCTGTAGGTCGCGGCGAACACACCGCCGCCGCGCTCGGGGCTGAACAGCCGCCCGATCAGCGGGATGTTGCCGAGCAGGCTGTTGAAGAAATAGGCCGGCACCAGCGTGCCCTCGAGCGCCAGCTGGCGCGCGTTGGTGTCGATACTTCCCTTCACCGTCACCCCAAGGCTCGGACTGAAGGCGCGCGCGTCGGCAAGCGTCAGCACGCCGCCTCTCCAGGTGAAGGGCGCCGTCAGCCGGCTGAACGCAAGCCCGGGGCCACGCGCCAGATCGACCAGCCCATAGAGCGTCATCGCCTGCAGCAGCCGCCCGATCGCCGGCGCGTCGCGCACCCGGAAATCGGTGATCTCGGCGCTGCCGGACAGCAGGTCGGTCGGCTCCTCGAACCTGCCCTCGAGCGCGAGCCGGCCACCTGCCATCGAGGTGATCACGTCGGTCGCGGCCAGGAAGGCGCCGGCGTCGCTGGCGCGCAGCAGCAGGCCGCGATGATCGGCACGACGCGCGACCGTCGCCTCGAACGGCTGGTCGGGGCCGGTGCGGCCGGAGACGCTGAGCTGTTCGATGCGCCCGGCCCGGCGATCGAGCCGCATGCTGACCGCCTCGACGCTTTTCTGGTTGGCAAGCCACACCCGCTCGAACCCCAGATCGAGGCGAAGCGGCGGCCCGGGGGAAGGCGGCTCGTGCCCGGTGCGGGGGGGTGTCGGCGCCGGCCTGAACAGGGCGCTGGCATCGAGCTCGGCGCCACGCGCGGTGACGCCGATCGTGCCGTCGCGGCCCAGCACGACCTCGCCCGCGGCCCGGGTGCGCCCGATCACCAGACTTGCCAGCGTGATCCGGTCGGGCACGCCCTCGGCAAAGCCGATGCGACCGCGCGCTGCAAGGTCCGGCGCCTCGACCCGCACATTGTCGATCGCGGTGATCCGCTCGCGCGCCATGCGCAGCGTCGCCTCGGCGCTGCCGGGCTGGCCTTCCGGCTTCTCGTAGCCGGCGAGCGGGATCGCGATCCGTGCCGCGCGCAGGTCGGCGCGGATCGCTGCCTCGCCCTGGCCGTTGCGCCGGATCGCGAGCTGGACCGTGGTCGCCGGCGCGCCGGTCAGGCTGCCGTCGCTGCCCAGCCCGAACGCTGCCAGCAGCCGTTCCTCCGCCTTTCCCTCGGCACGCAGCCGCTCGACCACCTGGTTCGCCGGGCCGGAGCGGAAATCCTGGTCATAGGTGACGGCGAGCGGGGTGCCGGCAAGCCGCACCTGGCCACGCAGCCGCAGCCCATCGTTGCCGACCGCAAGCGAAAGCCTGCCGTCGGTCACGTCCTGGCCGGCCAGCAGTTTCGGCAGCCTCGCGTCCGTCACCTCGGCCTCGACCGCGACCCGCACCTCCTCGACCGGCAACGCATCCAGCAGCGGGAAGCGGAGCGAGAGTTTCGCGCTGGCAGTGCCGGTGGCGTCACGCACCGCCGCCGGCAGCGGCCGAGTCTCGAACAGTTTCAGCCGCGCGTGCTGCAGCAGGCCCAGCACTGAATCAACCGGCGCGCCGATATCCAGGGCGATATCGGCCAGCTGCGGATCGCCCGACAGGCCGGTGATCCGCACCGTGCCGCGGCCCTGGACGGAGCGGCCGACGCGCGCGCCGTCGACGACCACCTCGGCGCGGTCGAGATCGACATGGAACGTCCCGCGCGCGTCCTCGGCCGGCGGCATCGGCCGCAGGTAGTGAACGCTCACGCCCTCCACCCGGCCCGTGACCCCCAGCTGGCGCGGGCTTAGGCCAGAGAGGTCGGCCGGCAGCGATGCCTCGAGCGTCAGCGCAAGATCGCTGACCACGCCGGCGGTCAGGTTCCCGACCAGCCAGGCGCGCTCGTTGCCGCCCAGTCCTTCCGGCCAGACCCGCGCCAGCCCGGCAAGGTCGAGCCGCGGCAGCGTCGCGGTCAGCGAAAGCGTCGGCGCCTCGCCCAGGCGCAGCAGGGCGGAGGCGGAAACGACCGGGACGGGGACCGCGCCGGCACCATCGAGCCGCAGCGCCGCCCGCGTCAGCTCGACCTTCTCCGGCGTCGCCGTCAGCTCGACCGTGCCGCCCCGGATCGGGATTGCAGCACCACCCGGCACGACGATGCGGCCGGCCGAGACCTGCACGCCGAACGCCGTACTGGTGCGGCGGAACCGCGGGTCGAGCGTGAGGCGCATGGTGGCGGCGATGTCGGCATCCAGCATCGCGAGCGGTGCCAGTTTCGGGGTTGCCGCGGCAAGGCTCGCCGGCCGGGCGCGCGCGATCCTGAGCGCCAGCGCCGCACCGCCATCGCCCGGCGACCATTGCCCGGCGACGCCAAGCGGCACCGTCTCCGCGCCGAGGTGCAGGGTCGCCCGGCCTTGCGCTTCCAGCCCGCCGCCGGATCGGCGCAGATCGAGATCGAGGTCGGGCAGGCTCCAGCTGGCGCCGAGCTCGGCATCGGCGATCGAAACCCGGGCATTGCGCAGCGACACGCGCCGCAGCTGGTGGCGGCCGAACGGGCCATCGTCCGGTCCGGTCAGCAGGCGGAGCGCATAGGAGAGCGCCGCCCCCCCCGCGCTGCCGCGATCGGCTGCCTCGCCGGCCTGGCCGGCGCTGGTCCGCGGCTCGGCCTCGGCGCCCGGATCGAGCCCGATGCTGCCGTCGGCGGCACGCACCAGGCGCACATCGAGGCCGCCCAGCGCCACCGACCGCACGGCGATCCGCCCGAGCAGCAGGGCCCGGATCGACAGCCCGACCGTCGCCTCGGGCAGCGCCACCATCCGCCCGCCGGCGACGTCGGTGAGGGTGATCGCGGACAGATGCAGATCGAGCGGCCGGTCGAGCCCGGTGCCGTCCCAGATCAGGGCAACGCCGCCGATCGCCACGCGGCCGGCTTGGCCCGGCGTGTTCGCTGCCCGCTCGAGCGCGCCGGCGAGCCAGGGCAGCGGCAGCGGCCCATCCGAAAGCCGCGAGAACAGCAGCGCGAGCGCGACCGCTGCCACCAGCAGCAGCCCGACCGCCGCCCGGAACACGAGGTTGAACACGCGCGCAGCGAACCGCCCGCACCGCCTCGCGACTTGACCGAACGGGGCGCCCGCCGCACTCATCTGCCCGGATGCCTGCACCCGTTCCCGGCCCCGCGCAAGCCGCCGATCCAGATGCCGCCGCCCGGGTGCTGGAGGACCTGCGGGACCTCGATCCGGCCAGCCACGCGGTGCTGGTGGCACCCGGGAATCGCCAGCTGGTCGAGGCGCTTGCCGGCAGCGCGCCGCATCTGGCCGAGCTGATCAGGCGCGAGGCAGCGAGCCTTGCCGCGATGCTGACCGAGGGGCCGGAGCCGGCGTTCGCCGCCATCCTCGCCGGCATGGCAGCGCTTGGCCCCGCCACCCCGCGCGCCGGGATCGAGGCGGGGCTGCGCCGGGCCAAGCGCCAGGGCGCATTGGTGATCGCCGCCGCCGACGTCGCCGGCATCTGGGACGTGCCGCGCGTGACCGAGGCGATCAGCGCGCTGGCCGGCACGGCGCTGACCCAGGCCACCGCCCACCTGCTGCACGGCGGTCACGCCAGCGGCCGCTTCCGCCTGCCCGATCCCGCCGACCCGGCGCGGGGGTCGGGGCTGATCGTGCTGGGCATGGGCAAGCTCGGCGCGCGCGAACTGAACTATTCGAGCGATGTCGACCTCATTATCCTTTATGACCACGAGGCGGGAGTATATCGCGGCGACGACATCCAGGGCGCCCATGTGCGCATCGCGCGCGACCTCGTGCGCCTGATGGAGGAGCGGAGCGCCGAGGGCTACGTGTTCCGCACCGATCTCAGGCTGCGCCCCGACCCGGCGGCAACCCCGCTTGCGCTCTCGACCGACGCCGCGGCGGCCTATTACGGCAGCCTCGGCCAGAACTGGGAACGCGCGGCGATGATCAAGGCGCGCCCCGTCGCGGGCGACCTTGCCGCCGGTGCCGCGTTCCTTGCCGAGCTGCGGCCCTGGATCTGGCGCAAGCACCTGGATTTCGCGGCGATCCGCGACATCCACGCGATGCGGCGCCAGATCTTCACCCACAAGGGCGGCGCCGAGGTCGCCGTTGCCGGCCACGACGTGAAACTCGGCCGCGGCGGCATCCGCGAGATCGAGTTCTTCGTGCAGACCCAGCAGCTGGTCTGGGGCGGGCGCGAGCCGGCGCTCAGGACCCCGCGCACGCTGGATGCGCTGGATGCGCTGGCGCTGGCCGGCAAGATCGCTCCTGCCGAAGCGGCCGAGCTCGCGCGCTGCTATGCCTTCCTGCGGCAGCTCGAGCACCGGCTGCAGATGATCGCCGACCGCCAGACCCACCGCCTGCCCGAAGCACCCGGCGAGCTCGCGGCACTTGCGCTGTTTCTCGGCTACCGCGATGCGGCGACGCTCGGCAAGGCCGTGCTTTCCCACCTGCGCGCGGTTGAGACGATCTACAGCAACACGATCGAGACCGGGCCGGCGCTGTCGGCGATGGGCGGGCCGGCGGGCGGCAGCCTGGTGTTCACCGGCAAGCAGGACGACCCCGACACCATCGCCACGCTGTCGCGCATGGGCTTCGCCAACGCGGCGGCGGTGGCGGGAAGCGTGCGCGGCTGGCATTTCGGGCGCTATCGCGCCACCCGCACGGCGCGCGCGCGCGAGCTGCTGACCGAACTCACGCCGGCGCTGCTGGCCGCACTCGGCCGCCAGCGCGAGCCGGACCTCGCCTTCACCCGCTTCGATGCGTTCCTGGCACGGCTTCCCGCGGGCGTGCAGATCCTGTCGCTGCTGCGCCGCAACCCCGCCCTGCTCGACCGGCTCGCCGCGCTGTTCGGCGCGGCGGCCGGCCTTGCCGACTACCTGGCCCGCCACCCGGCCGTGCTGGACGGGTTCCTCGCCGGCAACGCGGCATCGGGCGACGCAAGCGCAGCACTCGCCCCGGTGCTGGCCGACGCCCGCGACTACGAGGACGTGCTGGATGGCCTGCGCCGGATCGCGCGCGAACGCGACGTGCTGGCCGGCATCGGCGAGCTCGACGGCACGCTCGGCACCGATGCCGCCGCGGCAGCGCGCTCGGAAACCGCCGAAGCCTGCCTTGAGGCGCTGCTGCCGGCCACCGAGGCGGATTTCGCACGCCGGCACGGGCGGATCGCCGGCGGCGCGCTCGCGATCGTCGCACTCGGCAAGCTCGGCGGGCGCGAGATGCTGTGGGGCAGCGACCTCGACCTGATCCTGGTCTACGATCACGATCCCGACGCCGGCCCCTCGGACGGCGAGAAGCCGCTCGACCCGCCGACCTATTTCGCGCGGCTCGCGCAGCGGGTGATCGCAGCGATCACCGTGCCGACCCGCTCCGGCAAACTGTACGACGTCGACATGCGGCTCAGGCCGACCGGCAGCAAGGGGCCGATCGCCACCTCGCTCGCCTCGTTCCGCCGCTACCACGAGGCGGAGTCCTGGACCTGGGAGCGGATGGCGCTGACCCGGGCGCGGGTGGTGGCGGGACCGGCAGCGCTCCGGGCCGGCATCGAGGCGGTGGTCAGGGCAACGCTGTCGCGCCCGGTGGCGGCCGCAGAGGTCCGTGCCGATGCGGTTTCGATGCGCCAGAAGATCGCCGAGACCTTCCGCGCCGACCGGCAGCTGGAGATCAAGCACCGCGCCGGCGGGCTGATGGAGCTGGAGTTCATCGCCCAGGCGCTGCAGCTGATCGCTGCCCCGTCCGACCCGGGCGTGCCGGCGCCATCCACCTCGGCGGCGCTGGCCAACCTTGCCGGCGCCGGGCTGATCGGGACCGACGAGGCAGCGGCGCTGATCGCCGCCGGGCGACGCTGGCGGGCCGCGATCTCGGTGCTGCGCCTGTGCGCGGCCGAAGCGCCCACCGTCGAGGCGCTGGCCGCGAAGGTGGCCGAGGCGCTGGCCAGGGCGCTGCTTGGCGGGCGCGACGGCGGCGTTGACCGCGACCAGCTCGCCGCCCAGATCGAACGCGATGCCGCTACCGTGCGGCAGGCGTTCGAGGCGCATCTCGGGCCGCTATAGCCGGGCCGCCCCCGAACACAGGACCGAACGGGGAGAGTCCCTGCGATGGCGAGTACCAGTGCGAAGCCGGCCAGGAAAACTTCAGCGACAGGCAAGGCGCCAGCGAAGGACGCCGCCGCCCGGCGCCCTGGTCCGGGCGACGCGGCGCCCGCCTTCAGCCTGCCGGGCACGGGCGGGCGCACCGCCAGCTCGGCATCGCTCGCGGGCAGGCCCTTCGTGCTCTATTTCTATCCGCGCGCCAACACCACCGGCTGCGGCCGCGAAGCCGCGGACTTCAACGCAGCGCTTGGCGAGTTCGCCGCGGCCGGCGTCGCGGTGATCGGCGCGAGCCGCGATCCGATGCCGGCGATCGAGCGGTTCGCAGCGAAGCTCGATCTCGGCTTTCCGCTCGCCTCCGACGAAGACCACCGCGTCGCGGATGCGTATGGCGTGTGGGTGGAGAAGTCGCTTTACGGGCGGCGCTCGATGGGGATCGAGCGCAGCACCTTCCTGGTCGGCGCCGACGGGCGCATCGCGCGTGTCTGGCGCAAGGTTTCAGTGGCCGGCCACGCAGCCGAGGTGCTGCGCGCGGCGAAGGCGCTGTAGGCAGAAGGGGGCGCAGCAGGGACGTGCCAATGCCGCGTGCCGCCTTGCTGGTGCTGCTGCTGGCCGGCTGTGCCGGCCGTCCCGGCTCGCTGCCGCCGCCGGTCGAGGCGAGCCAGGTGATGCCGCCGCCGGCGCCTGCCGCGACGCCGGCACCCGAACAGCCACGCACGCCGCGCCTGCCGCCGACGCCCGAACTGGTGGCGCTGCCCGGGGGGCGCCCGATCCCGGCGGCGCCACTCACTGGCGCATCGCCGGGCGGCACGCGCCCCGAGACGATGGCGCCGGCAGAGGGCCGGATCGCCCGCCCGCCGCTGCTGCCGCCGCCGCCGTCCGAGGTCGATGGCTGCTACCTTCCCGCCAATTCGGTGACCGCCGAGCTCACCATGACCGCCCCCGGCGTCGAGCTGGATCGCGGCCGGGCGACGCTCACGGCGATGACGGGGCGGCCGGCCGAGGGGGGCATGCATGTCGCCGGGGTCTATCGCGCCAACCTGCATCTCAGGATCGGCGTGCGGATCAGCCAGGCGGCGAACGGCTGCCTTCTGCCCAGCGTGCGGGTGACGGCCGACGTGCGGCGCGCGATCTTCGTGGCGAGCGAGCTGGCGCCCGCGTCATGCCGCTATGGCGTGGTGCTGGGCCACGAGCGCGAGCACGCGCGGATCGACGACGTGATGCTGGCCGAGCTCGATGCCTGGCTGGCCGCGCCACTGCGCCAGGCGCTTGCCGAACCGGGCCTGCTGCGCGGCCCCAGCCAGCAGCTGGGGGCGCGAATCAATGCCCGGTTCGACCAGGCGCGCCTGGCCTTCCAGCGGGCGCGCGAGGCAGCACAACTGTCGATCGACACGCCGCAGGAATACGCCCGCGCCAGCCGCGCCTGCGGCGGCTGAACCGGCACCGCCACGAGTCAGGAACCCGTGGCGTTGGCACTCCCCCCCGCGCGGCCTCGCTCAGCGCTTCCACCAGCCGCGCCGGCGCGGCGCGTCGGGCGATGCCTGGTCCACCAGGATCGGCTGCAACAGCGGTGCCGCAGGCGGTGGTTCGGATTCCGGTTCGACTGGCGGCTCGACTGGCGGCCCGACTGGCGGTTCGACTGGCGGTTCGACTGGCGGTTCTGGCGTCGGTTCGGGCGGAGCGAGGGCGGCAGCCGGACCAGGCTCTGGCGCCGGCGCGATCGCTGATGGCTCGGCGGGCGGTTCGGGCTGCGGCACCGGTTCCGGGGGGTGGC